>CAUTOC010000001.1:0-84256 GCA_963539695.1 uncultured Catonella sp.
ACATGAATCCTATACAGTTGAGGATTGGTTCTAAAATAGCTAGATGTGCAGATAATCAGACAGTTGGCGGCAGGAGTAAGTGTCTGTCTCCTCAAGCGGCTTTTGTTGAAGATGATAATATTTGTATAGAAGACTTGGATAAAAATGTGTTGGATTCGCTTAGACTATAAATAATAGATAATGAATAAATTTGTGTAAAATATTTAAGAAAATTTGTCTTAGTTACTTGTAATTAATGAATTTTAATTATATTATTATATTGATGAAATATGTTTTAGTTAGGAGATTTTTTTTATGGGAGAAGTTATTGTCATAACCTCCGGTAAAGGTGGAGTAGGCAAAACCACCACTACTGCTAATGTAGGTACCGGTCTTGCTATGCTTGGTAAAAAAGTTGTACTTATCGATACAGATATCGGTCTTAGGAATCTTGATGTGGTTCTTGGACTTGAGAACCGCATAGTTTATAACCTTGTAGATGTAATTGAGCAAAATTGTAAGATTAAGCAGGCACTTATTAAGGATAAGAGATATGAAAATCTTTATTTACTTCCAAGTGCACAGACAAGAGATAAAGATGCAGTAAGCCCTGAACAAATGGTAGAATTAACAAATGAATTGAAGAATGAGTTTGATTATATTATTCTTGACTGTCCGGCGGGTATTGAACAAGGTTTTAAAAATGCAATAGCAGGAGCGGATAGAGCAGTTGTTGTAACTACCCCTGAAGTTTCGGCAGTAAGAGATGCAGATAGAATAATAGGACTTCTTGAAGCTAATGAAATAGGAAAGACAGAACTTATTGTAAACAGACTTCGTATGGATATGGTTAAAAGGGGAGATATGATGTCAAGTGAACAGGTTCTTGATATTCTTGCGATTAGCCTTCTTGGAGTTGTACCTGATGACGAAAATATAGTTATAGCTACAAATACCGGTGAGCCTCTTGCAGGGAACGATTCTTTGGCAGGACAGGCTTATATGAATATATGTAAAAGAATTACAGGGGAAGAAATTCCATTACTTGACCTTGAAAGCAAGAAGGGATTCTTAGCACGTCTTGGGGAATTATTTAAGAAATAGGGGAGTTGAACTATGAGTTTGATGGATTTTTTCAAAAAAAAATCTTCAGGACAGCAGGCTGTAGACAGACTGAAATTGGTATTAGTGTCAGACAGAGCAAACTGTTCTCCTGAGATTATGGAACAGATTAAGAATGATATAATTCAGGTTATTTCAAAATATGTTGAAATAGATGTTGAAGGACTTGATATTAAAATTGAGCAGACGGAGTCGGAATTAAGAAATGGCTCTGTACCTGCAATTTGTGCCAATATCCCTGTAAAAGAAATTAAAGGGAAAAGGTCATAAGGATACTGATGTTTAAAAATAAGAAGTATGATTTTAAAGATTTTAGTTTTTCTTTGCTGATAGCTGTATTAATGCTTTGTGCCATCAGTGTATTTTGTCTGTTTAAGGCAGAAGGTTTCGGTATGGCAAAAAGGCAGCTTATCGGGGTTATAGCGGGTTTGGTTGTAGTCATTATAGGAACTTTAATTGATTACCATTTTATATGTAAGTTTGCTATATTATATTATATTATTGGAGTTATAATTTTAGCTATGGTCAAATTTACACATTATGGATTTGACCATAAGACAGGAGCTTTCAGGTGGTTAAGGATAAGTTCTATCGAGATACAGCCTTCTGAACTGGTGAAAATAATACTGATAATTGTACTTGCAGTATTGTTTGCTAAGGTTCAGAATAAACTGAATAAGTGGAGTATATTTATAGTATCCGTAATAATAATGATGTTACCGACTTCACTTATCCTTATACAGACCGACCTTTCATCAAGTATGGTCTGTATGTTTATTTTTGCTATAATGATATTTATGGCAGGGCTTAGCCTTAAAATTATCGGAATTACCGTTGCTGTATCAATTCCTGTAGGAACTGCACTTTTATGGTATGTAATACAGCCCGGACAGAAACTTCTTACTATGAAGCAGCAGAGAAGGATACTTGGTTTCCTGAATCCCGAAGAATATGCTCTTACAGAAAGGTATCAGCAGATTCAGTCAGTAAATGCAATAGCAGCAGGTAAAGTCCTTGGTAAGACACTTTTAGGAGATACATCGGATTTTAGGCTCTATAATGAGGTTTATGTAAATGAAAGTGATTTTATTTTTTCAGTAATAGCAGAGGAATTGGGATTTATAGGTTGTTTTTTGGTTATTGCTTTATTTGCATTTGTTGTTTTTAAATGTATAATGATTGCCAGAAAAGCAAATGACTTTACAGGTAAAATGATAGCGATAGGGGTATCTGCTATGCTTGTATTTCAGTCTTTTGTAAATATAGGTGTTAGTACAGCCCTGCTTCCTAATACAGGGCTTCCATTGCCGTTTATAAGTTATGGTTTGTCATCATTACTGAGTAATTTTTTAGGAATAACCTTGGTATTGAATGTGGGAATCCAAAAGACAAAGCATGGCTTGTCGTTTAACGCCGGGGAGAATGAAATATTTTTTTGATATTGAAATTTAGCCGTATTGGGTAAAATTTCTATTAAATTTTTAATATATTAAGGGGTGAATTATGAATATTGGCTTGGTTGCACATGACGCTAAAAAGAAACTTATGCAAAATTTCTGCATAGCTTACAGAGGGATTTTGGGCAAGAATACTTTGTATGCAACGGGGACAACCGGTAGGCTTATCGAAGAAGTCACTAATCTGAATATACATAAGTATCTTGCAGGACATTTGGGTGGAGAACAACAGATGGCTGCACAGATTGACCATAATGAAATAGATTTGGTAATCTTTTTAAGAGATCCGCTTTCATCAAAGACACATGAGCCTAATATAACTAATATTTTAAGGCTTTGTGATATTAATAATATTCCGGCTGCAACAAACCTTGCATCAGCAGAACTTATGATTAAGGCTTTGGATAGAGGGGATCTTGACTGGAGAGAGTTGTATAAGTCATGATGAAAATTAAAAGAAAAATAATTCTGATGTTTTTGGCAGGAATTATGCTTACAGGCTGTGGGAGCAATACCATAGCTTATTTTCCGTATGGAGACGGAGGAGTGACTGTAAGAGTTTACGAAATCACAGATTCCAATTACAGACTTCCTCTTATGTCTGAGGGAGTTTGTGTCCTAACGGATAAAAATATTAATAATTTAACAGATAAACCTTCCTTTAATGCTAAGTCATTAATTGTTTCAAGTAATGAAGAAACCATTTATTCAAAAAATTGTTTAAAAAAAATGTATCCTGCAAGTCTCACCAAAATGATGACAGCTTATGTGGTATTTAACAAGGAAAACAATTTAGAAAGAACTGTTAAGATAGATGGTGAAGCGATTAAGATTAATGAACCTTTTGCAAAAAAAATGGGACTTTCAGCCGGAGATGAGCTTACAATAAGACAGTTACTTAATGCGGCTTTAGTCACCTCGGCAAATGATGCAGCTAAAGCTTTGGCTGTAGCTGTAGCAGGAAGTGAAGAAAAGTTTGCATCTCTTATGAATGAAGAAGCAAAAAAGCTTGGAGCTACACACACCAAATTTGTAAATAGTACAGGGCTTCATGATAATGCACATTACTCCACCTTATATGATTTATATTTAATTTTTAATGAATTGCTAAAGAATCCTGAATTTGTAAAAATTATAAATCAAGGTTCATATATTGTGAAATACAAAAATTTTGCAGGTATAGAAATTGCGAAAACTATATTATCTACTAATCAGTATCTTACGGGAATATATAAGGTTCCTGACGGATATACGGTAATAGGCGGTAAAACAGGCACTACAAATGAAGCAGGTTCATGTATTTTTATGTCATTTAAAAATTCGGCAGGCAAAAATTATATAGCCGGAGTGCTTAAAGCCTCAGATTCACTTAACTTATATGCACAGCTTGGTACAATTTTTGAAAACCTGCCACAAAATATACCAAACTAATTGAATTTTATAGCAATTTGACATATAATGTTAGTGATTAATAAACTTTTTCATATTAAAGGAGGGTTTTACTATGGTGCATATTATTTGTGGGGAAAAAGGTAAAGGTAAAACAAAAGTGATTCTTGAAAAGGCTAATGAAGCCATTAAGACTTCAGGTGGTAATGTTGTATTTTTAGACAAGGATATGGCTCATATGTATGAGCTTAATAATAAGATTCGTCTTATAAATGTTAAAGATTTCCTTGTAGAAAACTCAGGCGAATTTATTGGATTTATTTGTGGGATTATTTCACAGGATCATGATCTTGAAGCAATTTTCCTTGACAGTTTCCTAAAAATTTCATTTACAGACGAAAAAACTATGAAGCCTGTTCTTGATAAGATAATTCAAATTGCAGATAAATATAGTGTTGATATAATACTCAGCCTTTCTGTTAAGAGCGAGGATATACCTGAGGAATACAGACATAATGTACTGGTTTCCTTATAAGATAAAAAGACATTTTACAGGCTGTCACATTAATGGTGTGACAGTTTGTTTGTTTGGAGGAATAGGTATTGACTAAACAAAACTTGACTAAGAAAAGAAAAAATAATATTGTTAGGTATGATAAAAAGAAAAATCAGGCAGAGAAGAAACCTATAGATGTAGGAACTTTTGTTTTTATTATAATAATATTATATGTAATAGGACATACCGGATTTTTTTTGTTTAGAGAGAAAACTTCGGTATACAGAGTCGTGAGTGACGAAAAAAGTAAAGTTATAAATACATTGGGATTGGCAATTAGGAAAGAAAAAGTTTTTAAATCAACTGAAGCAGGTTATATAAACTACTATGTTAGCGGAAATTCCAGAGTACGCAAAAATGAAGTTATTTTTTCTATAGATAAGACAGGAAATATTTATTCTAAACTTATGGCTGATGACCAAAATGATGAGTCCAACAAGCGTATGACAGGAATTTTGCATCAGTTTCATATTAATAGAGATGATAATTTTTTTAATACCTATAGCCTTAAAGTGTCAATGAATGAAAATGTTATGACAACATCAGGAAAAATGGTTATGGCTACTATAAAAAAAACAACAGAGGAAAATAATCTTTTCAATGTAAATTATGCCAATGACAGCGGAATTATTGTTTATGGAACAGACGGACTTGAAGGAATGACAGAAGAGAAGATTACTTCAGATATATTTGAAAAACAAAACAGTTATATATTAAAAACCGCAGCTGAAAGTGAAGGCAAAATAGAAGCCGGAGAGGCTGTATACAAGCTTATATCAGAGGAAACTTGGAATGTAATTGTTCCTATAACTAAGGAGCAAAAAGAACTTCTCAATGACAAAAATTTTGTAGATGCAGTAATTGATAATAAAGGCTTTACTGCTAAA
Source organism: uncultured Catonella sp. (assembly GCA_963539695.1). GTDB lineage: Bacteria > Bacillota > Clostridia > Lachnospirales > Lachnospiraceae > Catonella. The sequence continues at coordinate 5,391 of CAUTOC010000001.1, forward strand.
GCTAAATCAAGAGTAGAGGAAATAAATGGCAGTGATTATCTTATTTTGACATTTTATAATTATATGGTTGATTATGCCGATAAAAGATTTGTAAATATATATATAGTTTTGGAAAAAATTAGTGGGCTTAAAATCCCTAAATCATCTGTAGTTGAAAGACAGGTATATGAAATTCCTGCTGAATATTATACAGGTGGAGGTGGAAACAGAAGCGGCGGTTTTACAATATATACACTTGAGAAAAATAATAATATTGTAGTAAAATATATTGAAACCGATATTTGTTATAAAGATATGGAAAATAATGTGGTTTATATTGATACAGATGAGGGATTTAAATCCGGAGACGAAATCATAGACCCTAAAAACCAAAATGTTTATAAAATAAGTAAAACAAAATTTTTGAAAGGTATCTATAACATAAATAACGGTTACCCCAGGTTTAAGCATGTTGAACCTGATGCAGAGAATATAAAATCAGATAACAGCGAATATTATCTAATACCAGTTGATAAAGGCTATTATTTGAATGAATATGATAATATAATATTGAATGCCGATAAAATGAATAAGGAGAAGGAAAGAATATACTAAATATCGAAAATATTTTATAGAACTAAAAAAATAATGATTGACTTGAATGGCAAAAACATTCATAATGTGAATATGAATATTCTTTCCATGGTGATGACCGGTGATTATGAAATAGTGATAGAGGAAGGTGCAACTTTAATTAGAGTTGATACAGGCATCTTTGGAAATAGGAATTATTATAACTGATTTTATTAAATAGGAGTGAGTTTATGTTTAAAAGAATTAGCAATTTTATTAATTTAATAAAAGAAGGCGGCGAAATAGAAGATGATTTTGAAGAAGATTTTGAAGAGGATTTTGAACAGGAGAAGATAGACAGTCAAAGAGTAAAACAAAACAGAAGGAATGATTATACAGAAGATTATGAGGACTATGAAGAGGAAGCTCCTTCATTTTTGAGTCGTAAAAAGAAAGATCCTAAGGTTATACCTATAAGAAAAAGTTTGAAATCAGGTCAGGAAGTCTGTGTTATGACTCCTAAAGGGTTTGAAGAGGTAGAAGATGTTTGTGACAAGCTGATTGCAGGCTCCGTGGTTGTACTTAATACTGAAGCTATAGAGGAGGCTGAGGCTCAGCGTATAATTGATTTTGCTTTCGGTACTATGCATGCCTTGAACGGTAAATTTAAGATAGTATCTAAGTATGTTTATATTATTTCACCTGAAAATATTGATCTGACACCGGAAACCGAGGAAGAACTTATGGGAACTGTTGTTTCAGTGCCTAAAGTTAATGGACAATAATATGGATAGGGAAGAAAATTTAACATTTAGACATTTGCTTGATTTAGCAAAGACATCTTATATCAGGGATATAAGTATTTTTTCAGATTTTCTTAATGTCAGGGAAGTTGCAGTTTTAAAAAGACAAGTGGCAGACCTTCCGGTAGGAAGGTTTTTCCTTTTTGGAGGGGATGAGGATGCTGAAAGAGTAATGGTCTGTTTTCCGGCCTCCTATGAAGAAAGAGAAAATATTGAATTTCCCATAAGTTGCTTGGAAATTAAAATTAAAAGTGTTAAATTTGAAAATAATACACTTACACACAGAGATTTTCTTGGTGCTATATTGGGACTTGGAATAGACAGAAAGCTGATTGGAGATATTTATGTTATATCTGAAAATAATAATGTAGTAAAAGCTTTTGTTTTTTGCCAAAACAAAATAGCAGATTTTTTAATCAGTGAACTACATCAGATTGGAAGATGTCAGGTAGAATGTTTATTGACATCGGTTGATGAGGTTATAGCTGTAAGAAAGATTGAAGATAAATATGGCACTGTTCCATCTCTTAGGTTAGATGTTATTATCGGTGAAGCATTTAACATTTCAAGATCTAAAGTTAAAAGTTTGATAGAAGGAGATAAGGTTGCTGTAAATTCGACCTGTATTTCTTCAAATCACTATCAAGTGATTCCCGGTGATATAATATCAATAAGAGGATTTGGAAAATTTATATTTTATGAAAGTTTAGGGTGTACCAAAAAAGGCAGAATACAGATTCATTTAGGAAAATATTGCTAATTGTGAGGAGAAGATTATGCTTTCATCAAGTGAAATTAAAAATTATGAATTTAAAAAAGGTATAGGTTATTCAAAGAAAAGTGTAGATGAGTTCATATCGGAGATTGTTAGAGATTATGAAGCAGTATGCAAAGAAAATATAGAACTGAAGGATAAGGCAACAGTTCTAAGTGAAGGTCTGCAATATTATAAGTCTATTGAAAAAACTTTGCAGAAAGCTTTGGTGCTTGCCCAGAAAGCATCGGAAGAAGAGCAGGCTAAGGCATCCAGAAAAGCTAGAATAATTGAAAGAACGGCACATACAAAGGCGGATGAAGTTCTTACAAGGGCTAAATCGGAACTTGATAATGTATTCAGACAGACAGATGAGTTGAACAGAAGATTTGAACTTTATAAGGCTCATGTAAAGAACCTTGTAACTACACAGTTAGATTTAATTAATAGTGATGCGTACAACATATCAGTAAATGACTTGGAAGGTTATCTTAAATTAAAAGAAAAACTTGAAGATAGCAAATATGTAAATCCTGAAGAAAATGAAAAAAATAATTCTAATGGTGATGTAGGTGGAGAGGAAGTTTCAGAAGAAGTAAAAACAGATGAAGCTGATACCTATAAGGCTGATGATATTGAATTAGATATTGATTATGAAAGTCTGTTTGAGTTGCCTAAAGATGAAGAAAAAGAGAATGCGGATGATACTGAAACAAGTGAGAATAATACTATAGATTATGCTGCTATTATTAAAAGATATGGAGAAACGGATGAAATGGCTGAACAAGAAACACAGTCATTAAATATAGATAATAAGGGCGAAGTAAAAATAGATGAATCTGATGAAAATGTTGATTTAATGAAAGAAAATCTTATAAACAGTATACCTGATGAAACAGTTGAAACAGAAAATACCGGTGAAGGTATTTTGTCCGAAGGCAATGAAACAGATACTTCATTAAGGAGGATACCGGCAGTAAATATATATAGAAACGGTGAAAGTGAATATGAGCAAAATCCTTAATGTTGACATAAGTTCTAAAAGCAAAGGTTCATACAATATTGTTATCGAACCGAATTTTAATAAATTATCCGCTTTACTTTTGGAAGTTTTTTCATCCTGCAATAAATTTATGTTGGTATTTGACTCTAATACAGACAAATATTTTAAGAAAATGCTTTTATCAGAGCTTAAAATTTCAGATAAAAGTTTTTATACATTTACTTTTTGGGCGGGAGAGGAAAATAAAAATATATCTATAGTTCAAAAGCTTTATGAAGAACTTATTAAAAATAATTTTGAAAGAAAAGATGTGATACTGGCAGTAGGTGGAGGTGTTGTTGGTGACTTGGCAGGCTTTGTAGCCGCAACTTATTTGAGAGGAATAAGATTTGCAGGAATTCCAACTACTTTATTAGCTATGTCCGATTCAAGCGTAGGCGGTAAAACCGGTGTAGATTTTTTAGGATATAAAAATATGGTCGGTGCTTTCTATCAGCCAAAGTTGGTTTATATGAGCATTGATACCTTAACTTCACTTCCGCAGAGAGAATATCTTTCGGGAATGGCTGAAGTTATAAAATACGGTTATATATGGGATAAGGAATTTCTTACATATCTTGCAGAAAATGTTAGTAAAATTATATCTAAGGACAGAGAACCACTGGAGAATATAATATTTCATTCTTGCAGAATAAAAAAAGAAGTTGTAGAAAACGATCCTTTGGAAAAAGGGATTCGTGCCATATTAAACTATGGTCATACTATAGGACATGCTGTTGAAAAACTTATGAATTTTACTTTGCTTCATGGAGAGTGTGTAGCTTTAGGAATGGTTGCCGCCGGAAGGATGACAGTATCTCGTGGGATTATGTCGGAGGCAGAGCTTGATAAAATGAAAAAAATTCTTACAGATTATACGCTTTTTAATAAAATATCTTTAAAAGAATTTAATTTCGGTATAAATGATGTGCTGTGGGTGACGAAATCAGATAAGAAAATGCAGAATGGAAAAATTAAATTTATATTAACATCAGAGGTTGGAAAAGCTGAAATTTATAATGATGTTACTGATGAGGAGATATTATTAGGTATTAAGGAAATTTTTGAAGGTTAATTATGAATAAAAATAGATTTTTTTTACTTGAATTATTGGCAGTATTGGTTTTAGTAACATTAGATTTACTTACAAAGCAATTAGCTGTTAAGTATCTATCAGATGATAATTTTCAGGTGATTAAAGGAGTATTCAGTTTCACCTTACTTGAAGGCGGCAATTCCGGAGCTGCTTTTGGACTGTTTCAAGGAGGTTTTTGGCTGTTTATCTCTATTACCGTTGTTGTAATTGCATTAGTGCTATTGGTGCTAAAGAAATTGGTTATGGAAAAAAGATATTTTCCTGTGCATTTGGCATTAGTTCTTCTGCTTTCAGGTGCTTTGGGAAATTTTACAGACAGAGTTATGACTATGATTAAATATGGTCACAGCTATGTAATAGACTTTTTATATTTTGAATTGATTAATTTTCCTATATTTAATGTGGCAGACTGTTATGTAACTGTAGCAGCTTTTATTATGTTAATCTTTGGAATTTTTTATTACAAGGATGAGGATTTTGATAAAATGCTCAGTAAGGTGAAGAATGAAGCAAAATAAAGAGGATATAATGAATGAAGGTTTTGAAAATGATGAACTCTCGGATGATGTTATAGAACTTTTTGTAACTGATGAAAATGAAAGAATAGATAAATATTTATCACTAAATCTTCCTGAGTATTCAAGATCCTACTTAAAAGGATTAATTGACGAAGGCAAGGTACTTGTATCGGGAAAGACAGTTAAAAGTAGTTTTAAGGTATTTAACGGTGCAGCTATTACAGTTAATATCCCTCCTGTAAAGGAAGTAGAAATAGTTCCTGAAAATATTTATCTTGATATTCTTTATGAGGATGATGATGTAATTCTTATAAATAAGCCCAAGGGAATGGTAGTCCACCCTGCCGTTGGACATGTTACGGGAACCCTTGTAAATGCTCTTATGTATCACTGCAAAGATAATCTGTCAGGTATAAACGGAGAGCTTCGCCCGGGAATTGTCCATCGTATAGATATGGATACTACAGGAGTAATAATTGCTTGTAAAAATGACATTTCTCACCGAATAATTGCAGAGCAGCTAAAGAAACATAGTATTAAAAGAAGATATCAGGCGATAGTCTATGGTACTTTTAAGGTTAAAGAAGGTACTGTGGAGGGAGCTATAGGCAGGTCCAAGACGGATAGAAAGAAAATGGCTATAGTACCTGATGGTAAGCCTGCTATCACTCATTACAGGCTTATAAAAAATTATACATCATCAAATGGTAATAATTTTGCTCATATCGAATGTGAATTGGAAACAGGGCGAACACATCAAATAAGGGTTCATTTGGCAAGTATAGGTCATCCTTTGCTTGGAGATGAAGTATATGGAGCAGCTAAAAATCCTTTTAAGTTACAGGGACAGACACTTCATGCAGAAATGTTCGGTTTTATACATCCGAAAACAGGAAGGTATATGGAGTTTCATGCACCTTTGCCGGAATATTTTAAGAAGCTTTTAATAAATTTTTAGTTGACATACCATTATATATATGTTAGACTAATATTTGTGCCGCACTGTATGGGTATAAGTTTGTCCAAACGGATAACACCTAGGCAGGCGAGAATTATAATAGGAGGAGCCTATGTACGCAATTATTGCAACAGGTGGTAAGCAGTATAAGGTAGCTGAAGGTGATGTTATTCAGGTTGAAAAGCTTGGTGTAGCAGCCGGAGAGTCTTATACTTTTGATCAGGTTCTTGCAATCGGTGGTGACAAGTTTGTCATTGGAAATCCTGTAGTAGCAGGTGCTACTGTAACAGCTACAGTTGAAAAAGAAGGCAAGGGACCTAAGATTATTGTCTACAAGTATAAACGTAAGAGTGGATACCACAAGAAAAACGGACATAGACAGTTATATACAAAGCTTAAAATTGAAAAAATTAATATTTAATCATGATTAAGGTTGTTGTATCTGTAGACAAAAACGGCGATTATAAGAGTATTGAATTTTCAGGGCATGCTTTATTTGCAAATTATGGCAATGATATAGTATGTGCTGCAGTTTCTATATTAGCTCTAAATACGCTGAACTCTATTGAGGCATTGTGCGGAGATAAATTTGATGCTGTAGATAACGCTGATAAGGGTTATCTGAAAGCTGAATTTAAGAGTAAATTAAGTGAAAAAGCTGATTTACTGATGAAATCTCTAATATTAGGTCTTGATGGGATATCACATGAATATGGTAAAAAATTCATTACTATACTAAGGCAGGAGGTGTAATGCGATGTTAAGATTGAACCTTCAGTTTTTTGCTCATAAGAAGGGTGTTGGTTCTACAAAGAACGGCAGAGATTCCGAGTCCAAAAGACTTGGTGCTAAAAGAGCAGATGGTCAGTTCGTATTAGCTGGAAATATTCTTTATAGACAGCGTGGAACTCATATCCATCCTGGAACAAATGTAGGACTCGGTAAAGATGACACATTATTTGCAACAGTTGATGGAAAAGTTAAATTTGAGAGATTAGGCAGAGACAAGAAGCAGGTTTCTGTTTATCCTGTAGCTGTAGCTGAATAATAACCGGTAATTAGCTCCAAATCTTTGTGTAACATAGATTTGGAGCATTTTTTATAAAAAAGGAAACGAAAAATGTTTGCAGATAGTGCAAAAATATATGTAAAATCAGGCAATGGCGGAAATGGTCATGTCAGTTTCAGGCGTGAGTTATTTGTAGCGGCCGGCGGTCCGGACGGTGGAGACGGCGGAGACGGCGGAGATGTCATCATTGAAGTTGATAAAAATATAAATACACTCAATTCGTTCAGATTCGTAAGAAAATATTATGCCAAAGACGGCGATGAAGGCGGAAAAAAGCGTTGTCATGGAAAAGACGGCGAGGATATAATTATAAAAGTACCTGAGGGTACTGTAGTAAAAGAAGCGGAATCCGGAAAAGTTATAGTGGATATGTCCGGAGATAACCAAAAAGAAGTTATTTTAAGAGGCGGCAAAGGCGGCAAAGGTAATATGAATTATGCCACATCTACAATGCAGGTGCCTACCTATGCACAGCCGGGGAAACAGGGTATAGAGCTTACACTTATATTAGAACTTAAACTTATTGCAGATGTAGGACTTGTAGGTTATCCAAATGTAGGAAAATCAACTATACTTTCTCGTTGCACTAATGCTAAGCCTAAAATTGCAAATTATCATTTTACTACCTTACATCCAAATCTCGGTGTAGTAGACCTTGGCGGCGGTGCAGGATTTGTAATTGCTGATATTCCGGGACTTATAGAAGGTGCATCTGAGGGAATAGGGCTTGGACATCAATTTTTAAGGCATATAGAGAGAACAAGAGTTATTGTTCATGTGGTTGATATTTCAGGCTCTGAAGGCAGAAATCCTATCGAAGATATAAAGAATATAAATAAAGAGCTTGGAAACTATAATCCTGAATTATTAAAAACTCCTCAAATAATTGCTGCCAATAAAACAGACTTGTTCTATGGTGATGAGGCGTATGAAAAACTGAAAGAATTTCATAAAACCTTTGATAGTGAAAATATACCTATTTATCCTATTTCTGCAGTTTCAGGAAAAGGAATAAAAGAACTTTTGTATGCTGTAAATGAGATATTAAAGACACTCGATAAAAGTCCTGTGGTTTTCCACAAAGAATTTGATGCTTCTGACCTTGTAATAGAAGAAAGTCCTCTTGAAATTACTAAGGTTAAAGAAGGAGAATATCTTGTTAAGGGCTCAAAAGTTGATAAGATGCTTGGTTACACTAATCTTGATGATGAAAAGGGCTTCGCATTCTTCCAAAAATTCCTTCGTGACCAGGGTATTATAGATAAGTTGGAAGAACTCGGCATAGAGGAAGGTGACCTTGTAAACTTAGGTGATTTAAGTTTTGATTATTATAAATAATAAAATAGGAGAAAAAATGACAAGTAAACAGAGAGCATATCTGAAAAGCCTTGCAATGAAGTTAGATCCTGTATTTAATGTAGGAAAAGCCAGTATAACTCCTGAATTTACAGCAGCGATTGCAGAGGTTCTTGAAACAAGGGAGCTTATTAAGATAGCTGTACTTAAAAATTGCTTAGATGAACCTAAGGAAATAGCAGAAATTTTGGCTGAGCGTACCCATTCCCAAGTTGTTCAGGTAATAGGAAAGAAAATAGTGATTTATAAGGAATCAAAAGATAATAAGAAAATTGAACTTCCTAAAAAATAATGAGTGATAAAATGGAAAAAATAGGCATTCTAGGTGGTACTTTTAATCCGATTCATAATACACATATTGATATGGCAAAAGCAGCTTTATCCAATTATAATTTATCTGAGATTTGGGTAATGCCTGCAAAAATTCCACCTAATAAACTTGGTGTGGAAATTGTGGCTGATAATCATAGATATGAAATGGTGAAATTAGCTCTTGATGGGGAAAATAATATATTTCCCTCCGATTTTGAACTTTTAAGAGATGATATAAGTTACACATCTGATACCATTATTTTATTAAAAGAGAAATATCCGGATGTAGAATTTTGCTTCATAATAGGAGGCGACTCTGTTTTGTATCTTGAAGACTGGCATAACCCTCAAACTATATTTGATAATGTGGTTATTTTGTATGTTTCAAGAATTGGTAGTGAAGCTGATAAATGTAAAGAACACATTGAAAATGTCTTGAAAAAAAATTTTGATAATGTCAGATTAGTTGAAATTACTTTTGAGGTAAATGCTGTCTCATCAACAGAAATACGAAAACATATCTCCGAAGGTATGAGGGATGCAAATCAGCTTGGAATCAATCAAAAAGTTATGGATTATATTCTAAAAAACAGACTGTATAAGGAGAGCTGAAATGGATGATGCCATACGATTTTTAGATTTACAGAATGAACTTAGGAAAGTCCTGCCGGAGTATAGATTTTATCATACTTTAGGTGTATCCTACACAGCAGCTTCTCTTGCAATGAGCCATGGTGCGGATATTTATAAGGCCGAACTTGCAGGACTGTTACATGACTGTGCTAAATACTTAAAAAACTCAGAAATGACAGCTGAATGCGAAAAGTATGGAATAGAAATATCTGATGTGGAAAGACTCTCACCGGGTTTGCTGCATACCAAGCTTGGTGCTTATTTTGCTGAAAATGTATATGGTGTAGATGACGAAGAAGTTCTTTCAGCTATTTTATATCATACTACCGGAAGACCTGATATGAGTCTTTTAGAGGAAATTATTTATGTGGCTGATTATATAGAACCCGGCAGACCGGCTTTGCCTTATATAGACGAAATGAGAGCTTGTGCATTTACCGATTTACATAAAGCGACTTTATATGAACTTAGATCAGTTATAGACAAGATAAATAATCATAATGGTGTGATGGATAAAAGAACAGAAGAAACCTTTGAATTTTATAAAAAAATCGTGGAGGGATAATGGATAATATTTTAGATGCAGTAAGAATAACCTGTAAAGCTTTAGATGAACATTTGGCAAATGATATTAAAGTAATAGATATTGGGCATCTTACAACTATTTCTGAGTATTTTGTAATAGCCGATGCTAAAAATGAAAATCAGATGAAAGCCCTGCAGGATGCAGTAGAAGAAAGCCTAGGTAAAGTAGGAATTAATCCTGAAAGAATTGAGGGAAGCAGGTCAGAACATTGGATTCTTATGGATTTTGGCGAATTTGTAGTTCATATTTTCTCAAGAGAAGACAGAGAGTTTTACAATATAGAAAGAATTTGGTCTGACGGTAAAATGCTTGATGTAGAAATGCTTATTAATTAAATCAGTAAGACATTTAAAAAGCTATCACAAATAATATTTTATATTTCTATATACATTAGAAAATATATTATTTGTAATAGCTTTTAATAATTTAGCCTAAAGTATTCAAATCTATATAAATTAATACATTCTTATAAGCCCGATTACCTTACCTATAATATCTACCTGTTCCACAATAATCGGATCCATAGAATCATTTTCAGGTTGTAATCTGAAATATCCTTTTTCTTTATAGAAAGTTTTAACAGTTGCAGAATCATCTACCATAGCTACAACCATATCTCCGTTTGAAGCTGTGGAGCATTTTTTTACAATAATTTTATCTCCGCTGTAAACTCCTACATTAATCATACTGTCACCCTTTACTACAAGCATAAAGGTTTCTTCAGAAGGCATATATTCTGCAGGAATAGGGAAATATTCAGAGATATTTTCTACAGCTAAAATAGGTTCACCTGCAGCTACAGTACCTACTACCGGAACACTTACAAGTTCACGCCTTGTAATGTTAAACTCATCATCTACAATTTCTATAGCACGCGGTTTGGTAGGATCACGCTTTATATAGCCGTTTTTTTCTAAAGTTTCGAGATGTGAATGTACGGAAGAGGTGGATTTTAATCTGACCGCTTCACAAATTTCTCTTACTGAAGGCGGGTATCCTTTAGATAGCACCTGCATTTTTAAATAATCTAAAATTTCTTGTTGTTTAGTACTGATTTTTCCATACGCCATAACAAACCTCCGAGAACAATAAATACATAAATATAGTATAACTTATTATTCTAAAAATGTCAAACGAATGTTCCAAAAATTTGTTCGATTTTTTCTTGACAAAAGAATATCTGTTCGATATAATAATAAAAAGAACGGTTGTTCGCAAACATTTGTTTAATTTTTATGAGAGATTGGGGGGTATAATAAGATGAGAAAGAATGCTTATCAAAAAGAATCAAATTTAAGAAAAAACCAAATTAATAAAAAAAGTAAAAAATTGCGTACAAGTTTTATATTAAGTTTTTATCTTATAACTATGCTTTTTAGTTATATTTTAGGCTTATCACATAGTTTTGTTAAGGCTGATTCAGAAATAAAACCTGTTTATATAGAGAGCAGAGTGGTAAAACATGGTGAGACTTTGTGGAGTATTGCTAAAAGCTACCATTCCGTATACCATAGAAACACAAAGGAATATATTGAGGCTATCAAAGAGTGTAATAATCTTTATAGCGATGAAATCTATGCAGGAACAAATTTAATTATTCCTTATACTAGATAATTCAGTTTACAATATCTATCATACTTCTACTAAGGTATAATTAAATTATTAGTAGATGTATGATAGTTTCTACAAATATTATTCGTCTCTAAGCTTTACTATATTGGCAGCCTTCCTTCGTCTGTCTTCTTCAATAGCAGCATAGTGTTTTTTGGTTGTATTTACATCTTTATGTCCAAGTACATCAGCCACCAAATAGATATCTCCGGTTTCTCTATATAAGCTTGTGCCATAGGTGCTTCTAAGTTTGTGTGGAGTAATTTTTTTCATAGTAGTAACTAGGCTTGCATATTTTTTAACAAGAATTTCAACTGCTCTTACACTTATACGCTTTTTTTGCATAGAAAGAAAAAGAGCGTTTTTATGTCCCTCAGCTGCGTCTGTTTTCCTCCTTTCTTCAAGATAGCTTTTAAGAACTGTTTCAGTTTCATCACCAAAATATACTACAGCTTCATAGCCGCCTTTTCTATGAACTTTTATACCATTAGTATTAAAATCTATGTCATCAATATCAATACCTACACATTCAGAAACACGTATACCCGTACCAAGCAGTAGAGTAACTATTGCAAGATCTCTAACGGAAGTTTTTTCATGATATTTATTTTGTGTTGCAGAAAGACCTTCGCCCGACTCAATATTGTCAAGCAAATTTGCAACTTCTTCCGGTTCTAAGCGTACTATAGCTTTGTCATGTAACTTGGGAGTATCCACAAGTACACTCGGATTATTTTTGATACGCTCTTTTTTATAATAATATTTATAAAAAGTTCTAAGTGCTATAAGTTTACGCTTAATCCCTTTTTCTTTATTGCCATGTTCCTCACCGTTTTTTATATAATATCTTATATGGGAGATATATTCCTCTATGTCTACTGCTTTCAGACTGTCCAAAATGCTGATACTTATATTTTGAATGTTGATACCGGACAGGGCGGGATTGGTTTCTTTAAGCCAATTAAAAAAAACCATAAGGTCATAGGCATAGGCAACCCTTGTTCTGGAAGCTGTTGTTGATTCTATTCCTCTAAAAAACTCAGAAGCAAATTTAGGAAGCTTTGACAGTAATTCCCTTAATTTTAATTCATTTTTAATATCAATTTTTTGATTATAAGTATGTTCTGCCATACAAACTCCTATATAATATTTTTAGGTATTTTGTAAATAAATTATTATTCTACATATATGCGTTCAAGTATAGCATACACAATAAAGATAGTCAAAATACAGTAATAAGATGAGTAATAAATTTATTTAAGAAAGTATAATAATAATTTTATATAAAATGACAAATATTTCCTTTAAATTTAAGTAAAATGACATACTTTTACCACTTGATAAACTTACTATTTAACAGTAAACTAATTAGATGTGATATAGAAAATATTTGTGAATTTGATTGGAGTGATTTTGAATGAAATTTAAAAAAATTATAACATTTGTATCCATTTTAGGAATGCTCAGTTGTACTTTTCCCGGCGTTTCTTATGCAGACAGCATTAATATAAAATATGGAAACAAAAAAATAAATTATTCTGATAAACAGGTAAAGTATACTATAAACGGAAGCGAGATAAAGTCTAAATATCCCGGAATCATAATATCCGGTATTTCTTTAGCCAGTGCAAAGGAAGTGTTTTCAGATTCTAAAATCGGACTATCATATAAATTTAATGTAAAGTCTAATACATTAGAACTAAAGAGAGACGGGAAAACTTTATTGCTTAAACTAAATTCAGAAAAAGCCAAAGTAAACGGTAAAAGTGAAATAGTTCCAATAGCTCCAAGAATAGTACAATTTAGTGATAAAACCTCAAAAGTTTATGTGCCGGCAAGATATGTGGCTAAGACCTTCGGGCTTACTTATGATTGGGATGCAGTTTCAGGTATTGCATCTATGACAGGAAAGACTGTTAATAAAAAGAAAACGAAAAAAGCTGCTGATAAAAAAACTGCACCTAAAGATAAAAATACTAATAATGCTAAGAAGGAAAATTTTAGTTATAACGGAAAAACTTATGATATTAAAGGAAAAAAGGTTATATTTAGTATAGATAAAACCAAACTTAATAACTCAAAACTTCCGGGAGTTTATGTAGGAAAAACCTTAATGGCTCCTGCTAAAAGCATTTTTTTGTCAGACAGTGTAGAAGGAAGTTATTCGTTCAAAAAATCTAATAAAAATATAAATATAGGTTTTGATGATAATTCTTTGACAATGAAATTAGGAAGTAAAATTGCCGATTATAATGGAACTCAGATAAAGCTTGATAAGGCTCCTAATTATGTTAAACTCAATTTTTCAAATAAAAATGAAATATATGTACCTATAGAAAATATCTGTGAATTATTTGACATTGAAATTGAAACCAGTGGAGTAGTAAGTACATTAAGTTTGCCGGAAGAAGATACTGAAATTGAAGATATAGCTGATGAGGAGGATGATAATACAAAAGATAATAATTCAGACACAACTAACCAAAATCCTCAAGTACAAAAGCCGTCTGAATCTTTTGTCGCCAGCCAGCTTCCTTTTACATGGAAACCTGTAATCAATGATAAAATTAATAACTTGATAGTTTCGCAGAATTTAACCGGTAATAACAATGCAGGTACTTCATCTATTGCTGATATAACAAATGTAACAGGAAATCAGACTGACCCGTTTGATACCTATATAATTACATCTACGGAAGGTTTTAACGGGATAAGAGGAAATCTTGTTAATAATCAGTTAACTGTCAGCCTTGACAATATGACATCAAATAGCGGACAGAATTATGCTGCAAATATACGCACAGTAAACTATTTAAATACTGCATATAATACAGCTTCAAATTCAACTGATGTTAATTTCGGGCTTGTTGATGGTGTTATTGGTTATGATATGTCTTTGTCAAATGATAATAAAGCTATTACTGTTAAAATATATAAAAATACTATTACTGAAATTAGCGGAAGTTACAGTAATGGGGCTTATACATTTACACTTACAGGACTTGCTCCTCTAACAGTACAGGAAAATAGTAATTCCGACAGTAACCTTAATCTATCAATACCAAATATAATTGATACAATAGGAAGCGGTTCTTATGTTGATAATACAGGGAATAAGTTAACTTTATTCAGCTATTTTACTAATGGTGTAACAGGTGCAAATATATCAATTAATAAATCATCTAAACTTACATATTACACAAGAAAGACGGGAAATTCTGTAAGTATAATACTTTCAGAAACTCCTACCACTGCAAATGTTGATGGAGCGATTATATCTCTGCCAAGTGGAATAGATGAAACAGAAATAGAAAATGAAGATAATTACTTTTCTAATAATTTTACAATAACTTTGCCCGGTGATTTAAGGAATCATTTTAACACAAATCCTGTTAAATATGATACTAATAAGGTTACAAATGTAACAATTACTTTAAATGACGAAGAAAATACAGTTCTTACTTTTTATACAACCACACTTTATGCCTACAAATTAAAAGTTTCAAAGTCACAAATAAAAGTGGCGATAGATAGGGCTAAAAAGCTATATTCTAAAGTAGTTGTAATTGATCCCGGACATGGTGGACATGATTCAGGTACTACAAGTCTGAATAAGATATATAAAGAAAAGAATATAGTTTTATCTATAGGCTACACATACTTCAGAAATTATCTTAATGATGAAGACTTAAAAGTATATTGGACAAGAAAAGACGACACATTTATGACATTATATGACAGAGCTGCATTTGCCAAAAAAGTTGATGCTGATTTATTTGTAAGTATACATATGAATTCAGCAGGAAAAAATACTAAACCAAAGGGAACTGAAGTGTATTATTCTACCAGGAACAATATTTTACAGCCTAATGGACTTTCAAGTTATACTATGGCAAGCATGTTTTTAAAAAATATCACTTCAGAACTGAACATGGCAAACAGGGGAGTAAAAAGCAATATATTTGTGGTAACTAACATGAATACAGTTCCTGCAGTGCTTATTGAATACGGTTTTTTAACTAATTCAAGTGATTTAGATAAGTTCAGTAAGCTGGAGGTGCAAGATAAGTCTGCAGAAATATTATATAATACAATAGAAGAGATATTTGATAATTATCCGACAGATAGATAGGAGAATAGTGTTGAATAAAAATATATTTAAAAGATTTTTTACAATGTTTATTATATTTCAGCTGTTTTTAAGTATATTTAACAGCTATGATATATATGCAAAAGATGATATTGAGCCGCTTATTAAATGCTCTGTATATAAAGATGTAAATAATGGTAAAATCAAACTGAAGATGAATGTGACTGATAATAAGGCTATTAAATCAGTTAAATATGCTTTAGGAAATCATAGAAAAGCATTTTTTAAAGATTTATTTTATTCTAAAAAAATTAAAAATGTTTCTGTTAACTCTACCAAGAGTATAAGTACAAATCTTAATGTAAAACATAATGCTATATATACCATTTATGCGATTGATAAAGCAGGCAACAGCACTATCAAAAAGGTGAGGATTAAGATTAAAAATAATGATGAAACACCTCAAAATCCTCCAGTAAATGACAATACAAATAGCAACATAGATAATAATTCAAAAACTAATGTAGCTAACAATAATTCAAATGAGATCAGAGCAGTATGGATTACCTTTTTGGAATTTAGCAGTAAGGGTTATACTATGGACAGTTTTACCGTTCAGATAGCAGAAATGTTTGATAAAATAGCTGCAAACGGGATGAATACAATCTATGCTCATGTAAGACCGTTCAGTGATGCTATGTATCGTTCAGTTTACTTTCCATGGTCTAAATATGTATCAGGAACACAAGGAGTAGACCCGGGATTTGATCCGCTTGCTATTATGGTAAATGAGGCACATAAAAGAAATTTGAAGTTACATGCCTATATCAATCCTTATAGAGTATGCACTGAGGCTGATTTTAACAGTCTTTCCACCAATAGCCCTGCTTACAAATGGCTTAATGATAATGATGAAAAAAACAATAGAAATGTACTTAAATTTGGAAAAATGTATTATTACAATCCTTCATCATCGGATGTTATCAAGCTTATAAATAATGGCGTTGCTGAGATAGTTAAAAATTATGATGTGGATGGAGTAATTTTTGATGATTATTTCTATCCGACTCTAGGCAGTAATTATTCATCAAAATTTGACTCTGAAGAATATGCAGATTATAAGCTTAATACTGAAAAACCTATGTCTATAGTGAATTGGCGCAGAGATAATATAAATAAAATGGTTAAAACCGTATATGCCACAGTTAAAAACTCCGGCAAAAACCGCACCTTCGGTATAAGCCCGGCAGGTAATTTAACTAATTTAAGAGCAAATGATAAGTATTATGTGGATATAGACAGATGGGGCAGAGAAACAGGTTTTGTAGATTATATTGCACCTCAACAGTACTGGGGCTTTGAGCATAGTATATGTCCGTTTGAAGAAAATGTAAATAAATGGATGGCTGTAGTTACCAATCCTAATGTAAAATTGTATGTTGCCTTACCTATGCACCTTGCACAGGCTCAAGAAACCTCTGAATGGAAAAACAACCATGATATTCTGGGAAGAATGGTAACAAGTCTTAGAAATAAGTCACTTAGCGGATTCTCAATCTACAGATATCATTACATGACACCTGATTATTTGAAGAAAGACGGTGCTATGGATGAGTACAATAATTTAGTTAATGTGATAAAATCTAAGTAAAATATTAAAAAGTTCTGTTATCAGTTTTTTGGTAACAGAATTTTTTGGATCAAAATTTTCATCTCTTTATATTTGAGGTAATTTAATGTTCCATCATAATAAATTTGGTATAACAATTTAATTGTAGTGTTTAGTTTTCGTTAAACTTGGGTTTCGCGAATAGTTATATATAAGTATTCATATTACTATTCTTTCGTATCTTCCAAACTTTCAATAAATTATAATATTATTACAGTTCTTAATCTTTCCTAAAAGCTATTGCACATTATCGCTTTATGTGCTAAAGTTAAAATATCAATAGTTAAAGCACAATACTGTTTCAAAAAAGGTAGGTGTTGGATTTGAAACATAAAGTATATACAGGATTTAAAATACTTGATATCTCTTCAGTTAAATATTATAGAAAAGAAATTATCCTAGGTATTTTTGCATTATTTATAGCATACTTTATATTTTTATCAGGAAGGAACTATGTAATTACACATGAGCCACTTTATGTATTACAAAAAAACTGGAAAATAAATTTCCCTCAAAGTACAGAAATTGTTGAACTTCATGACAATACAGACTGGCTTGGCGAAGGAACTAAATTATCTATAATTAAGATAGATAAGAAAGATACTATGAACACTTTCTTTGACTTGAAATACTTTCACACAGGTCTTTCTGTGGATGAACATAAAACAATGCTTGACTTATTAAAAAATCTGTTAAAAACTGACTTAAAGAAAAATATCCTTAATGATTCTGTTAAATTCAGAGAAACCGTTATGAAAAGTAAAGCCTGGGATGGAGCACTTGAGGATAGCTGCAATCTTTATATATGCTATGATGAAAAAACTGCTAATTACTACTTATTTGAAGTACTGAGATAAAATCTCCTTTTAAATTTAGTAAAGAGTGTAGTTCTGAAATATATTATTCAGACTGCACTCTTCTACTTTTAGTTTATTTTTAAACTTAATTAAAACTTTCTACTGGAATTCTTAGCAAGTTTCTGTAACTCTGCAATATCACCGGCTGAAAGCCTTTGATTCTTTAAATACTCACTGATAAATGTCTGTAGTGAACCATTGTAAAACTGGTCAAGGAGTCTCTTTGTTTCAATTTCACGGACTGAACGCTGTGATACAAGTGCACTACAGATAAATCCCGGATCGGTTCTTGCTACAGCACCTTTATCTATAAGACGCTTAATTACAGTATAAGTAGTATTCTTCTCCCAACCTATATATTCTTTAATAATTTTAGAAATATCTTTAGCTGCAAGCTCCTTATTTGACCATAGAAGCTCCATAATGTTAAGTTCACCTTCATGTAATCTCAGTTCGCCCATAATTTACTCCCCACTCAATATCCTACTACTCTTGTCTAACAAAATTTTTACTATAACAGTAGTATATAATTATTTATCTCCAAAGTCAAGTATTTGATGAAGATTTCATTCTTTCAAAGCACTCTGAACATACTGCTTTATAAGAAATAAAGTCAGAATTATCTATTTCTACCTGATTTCCTTTGAATATAGGTGTTCCATTTACCATTCTTAGATTGCAGGTAGCCTTTTTACCGCAGGAACATACATTTTTCATCTCAGTTATAGAATGAGCAAGCTCTAACAGTCTTGAACTGGCAGGAAAACCGGCCATTCTAAAGTCAGTTCTGAGACCATAACAGATAACCGGTATATTCAGTACTACTGCTACCCTATACAACTGTTCTATCTGAGGGACTGTAAGAAACTGTACTTCATCTACCAATATACAATCTAATTTAAAATCATAATTATTAAAATATTCAAATAAATTCAACTCTTCACTAACAAGCAAGTCCACTTCTCTTTTAATTCCAAGACGACTTGTTACACAAGACTTCATTTTTGTATCAACAGCAGGCTTAATTATGATTGATGTTTGTCCGCTTTCTGAATAATTATGTGCTGTCTGTAAAAGTGCAGTGGTTTTACCACAATTCATTGCTCCGTAGCGAAAATATAACTTAGCCATTTAAATCTCCAAAAATCATCATATTTGAGTAAAATAATTCTTTCTAAATACTCAATAATATAATATCACAGTATCTGTATTATTCAAGTTAAAATGACTTCAAATCGGAAATAATAAGTTTTAACCCTCCCTACTTTCCAAATCTCTACTAAGTCCTTCAAGGTATGGAACTGTAGTTTTTCCTGTTACATCCAAATAGCAACCTTCTGTAAACTCTTCTCTTTTAATGCTTTTCCTTCCGCCATTTACAGCTCTGTTCCAGTATTTTTGAATTTCCTTAAAAGGTGCATAATAGTATTCATCCGTATCTGAAAAATATATTAACATAAAAGCTATTCCATTTTGAGCCTCAAAATCCTCCATAAATTTTACCTGATGTTCATGGATATTCTGAAGTGGAAAAGTTGATTTATTGCACTCTTTTGCATCAAAACAAACCGGAATTCCCTGAACTGCTCCTATATAGTCTACGGTACTCTTACTATCAAAATATGCAAGGATAATTTGTCCTTTATCATTTATATTTACAGGGGTAATGGGTGTTGGTACTTTTTGAACAAGTGCAAGTCCCTGCTCTCTATACTTATCATTTGTCATATTAATTAGAGTCTCGAGAATTGAACCTCTAAGACCTCTGGAATTCCAAGACGGCATATATGCTCCTTTTTAATATTAGAATATCAAAATGTGTTAAAGCCAAGCTTGTTTGCAACTTTTTCAAGTCTTTCAGGAAGTTTTGTACTAAAGCTTTTTCCACTTAAATATGTAAATTCACCATCAAGTTCAGGAAATTTAATTTCATAAGAATGTAAAAACTGACTGGTAAGCCCCATTCTTCTATAACTCATATTTTCTGATTTAAGTCCATATTTTCCATCACCTATTACAGAATAGCCGAGGAAAGATAAGTGTGCTCTAATCTGATGACTTTTACCTGTTATAAGTTCTACTTTAAGCAAGCTATGCCCATTTTTTACTTGTAAAACTTCATAAGCTGTCTTTATATAGTCTGTGCCGTCAATCTTATCTTTGTAGATTTTAACTGTATTATGATTGTTATTTTTTAAAAGATAGGCTTCAGCAATGAAACTTTTAGATACTTCGCCCTTAACTACAGTCAGATAATACTTTGTAAGCTTTCCGGTTTTAATAATATTTGAAAGAAATCTAAGCCCTGTAAGAGTCTTTCCTGCAAGTATAATTCCACTTGTATTTCTGTCAAGCCTATTTACAACTGCCGGTTTGACTGTGAGTATATCTTCAGATGTAAGACTTCCTGAATTTATTAAATAGTAAATAAGCCACTCATTCATAGATATATCACCTGATTTTGCTATCTGTGAAAGTACATTTACAGGCTTATTAAGTATAATAATATCCCTATCCTCATATATGACCTTTGGTTCATCAAACTCCCATTTAAGAGATTTTAAGCTATTATACAGGGAATTATCATTATCACTTTCAATACTATCCTCGGCAGTAGCCACATATTCCCTGTCGGCAGTTTGTGATAAGGTCACTTTTCCTCCAAATTTGACTATAGTTTCATCTGCAAGGAAAAGTTTGATTTCATCGTTTTCTTTTAAGAATTCATTTCCGGCAGCCTTCTTGCCGTTAAGTACTATATTTTTCTTTCTAAGCATCTTGTAAATGAAGCCGGTAGGAGCATCTTTTAAGAATTTTAGCAAATATTTATCAAGTCTCCCTCCGGAATCTATATGTTTTATTTTAAGTAATATCATTTATTAGTTACCTTTAATCCACATAATTTTCTCACTTTAACTATAAGCTACTACACTATAAAATACTCCATACTTTTTGCAAAGTTTTTTATCTCCGACATTTCTTCCTCTGACAGCTTATTTTTAGGAAATGCTTTGACAAACTTATCTATGTCGTCAAAAATGACTATATTATCTCCCCTTCCCTGATTTTTTAAATGTTTATCTATGTAAGCTTTGGCGGCATCAGTTCTTTTCTTATAATCATATTCATTTCTAACAGATTTACCACTCTTTTCCTTGTAGCCTAATATTCTACCCTTAAATACAGCTATAAGGTCAAGGTGCATTACATTTTCTGCTGAAGTAAATACAGGTGAATATAATAAAATTCCTTTATATGATATATTTTCTTCAGCCTTAACCAAACGATCAAATTTCATTTCTTTATATGGTAAAAGAATAAAATATGTGGCTAAACTTCTTCCGACAGGAAGCACAAACAATAAGGCTAAAACTGAAAATATATTTCTTGGCTGCATTTTATTTAACAAAAGTCCGGTGATAAAAATAATAACTGCCGCCAAGATATTTAAGGCTACATTTAAGAATAATTTGTTTTTTCGGTAAGTAAGATAACCTTTTTCAAACTTATTATATTTTTTCATAAAATTCTTACTCCAATTATGTAATATTTAACATATTTTTAATAGTCGTATTTCTTCCTCCGTAAGTTCCCTTACTTCACCTAATTTTAAGTTTTCATCAAGTGAAAGACTTCCCATAGAAATCCTTTTTAGATATATAACCTCATTTTCTACAGCCTCAAACATACGCTTTATCTGATGAAACTTTCCCTCAGAAATCGTAACTTTAGCTGCAAATCTATTATTGTCATATATTTCAAGCTTAGCAGGTTTACAAATAAATTCTCCCAAATCTAAACTGTCAGCAAAAACATTTATATCAGAGGTTTTAACAGGGCTTTTAAGTTTTGTATAATAGACCTTATCCACATGATTTTTAGGAGAAAGGAGTTTATGATTTAATTCTCCGTCATTTGTAATCAGTAAAAGTCCTTCTGTATCCTTATCAAGCCTGCCAACAGGTGAAAGTTCGTTAAATCTTGGACAATTAATTCCTGTTTCCTTAAAAACATCCATAACCGTCTTTGTTTTGCCTTTTTCGGTAGAGGTAATTACCCCCTGTGGTTTATTCATCATATAGTAATAATATTCTATATAACTTATAGGTTTATTATCTATGCAAATCTTATCATTTTCAATATCCACTTTAGTTTCAGGACTTTTAACAATCTCTCCGCCTATTGTAATTCTGCCTTTTTTTATATAATCTTTAATTCTACTTCTAGTTTCAGAAGTCATATCTGAAAGATATTTATCTAATCTTATACATTTTGACATTTTGATATACTCCATTTTATGTAATACTATGATTATAGTGAATAACATAAACTTTAGCAATATTATTACATCTTAACCAGTCCTTTTTCAAAGATTTTCTGTAAGCTCATCATTATA
Source organism: uncultured Catonella sp. (assembly GCA_963539695.1). GTDB lineage: Bacteria > Bacillota > Clostridia > Lachnospirales > Lachnospiraceae > Catonella. Next base: position 27,693 of record CAUTOC010000001.1, read on the forward strand.
CCGAACTTTGCATGGTTAAAAGTAAGTCCTCCTTGAAAATATGCGGCATAAGGCTCACGCATAGGACCATCGGCAGAAAGCTCTATTGAGGATCCCTGCACAAAGGCTCCGGCAGCCATAATCACCTGATCATTATAGCCCGGCATATCCCAAGGCTCAGGAGTAACAAAACTGTCTACAGGAGCAGCCGCCTGTATACCCTCACAAAAAGCCTTCAGTCTGTCGCCCGACTTTAGTGAAACCGCCTGAATTATATCATATCTATCTTCTTTGCCGTTTGGAAGTACATCAAACCCTAAGCTCTCATATACATTTGCCGCAAAAATTGCTCCTTTAACAGCACCTGCCGTAACTGTAGGTGCCATAAACAAGCCTTGATAAAAGGATTGATTAAGTCCGAGTGTAGCCCCTATTTCCTTACCAAGCCCCGGACAGGACATACGGTATGAAGCCATGTCTACATATTTTTCTTTACCTGCTATGTAACCGCCTATAGGAGCAAGTCCGCCGCCCGGATTCTTGATAAGCGAGCCTACTACCATATCCGCCCCTACATCAGATGGCTCAAGTTCTTCTACAAATTCACCATAGCAGTTATCAACCATACAAATTACTTCCGGCTTTATCTTTTTAATAAAGCTTATCAGTTCTCCTATTTTTTCTACTGAAAATGTAGGGCGTACATCATAACCTTTAGAACGCTGGATAGTTACAAGTTTTGTTTTTTCATTTATAGCGGCTCTTATTCCGTCATAATCAAAGGAAAAATCAGGAAGTAAATCCACCTGACTGTAAGTTACACCATACTCAGCTAATGAGCCGGCGGTAGGAGTTATGCCTATTACACCGTCCAAGGTATCATAGGGCTTGCCAACAGGTGAAAGTATCTCATCACCCGGCCTTAAATTACCGAAAAGAGCTACAGTAAGGGCATGGGTTCCGCATAGTATGGCCGGTCTTACAAGGGCTGTTTCTGTATGAAATACATCTGCATAAACCGCTTCAAGAGTTTCCCTGCCTATGTCGTTATAGCCATATCCGCTACTTGCGGCAAAATGAATATCGGAAACTTTATTTTTCTGCATAGCTTTAAGTACTTTTAATTGATTGATTTCAGCCGTTTCATCAATCTTTTTGAATCTATCGGTGAGTTTAGTACAGATTTTTTCACAAAAGTTAAAAACTTCCTCACTGATTCCCATTTCTAAATACTGTTTTTTTAACATGACTTCCTCTTTTCTATATTTCTCTTGCTATCATCATATCTTTAAGTGCATCGTCCGAAGTATCCGAGAACATCAACCCTTTAACATTAATGAACTCTTTATCCGCATTTTTATACCCTGTAATAAGTAGCTTAGGAACGGCAACTTCAATATATCTTGTGCTGTGAGCCATAATATAATCTTCTCTTCCCTTGATTTCTTCTTCAAGTAAAACTTGTTCCATATCTCCATTGAAGCTTTTAAGGTATTTTTCTGACACTTCTTCACACACCTTAATCAGTATATTTTCTCTCTCTTTCTTAGTCTCAGGTGCAATCTGCTCATTCATCTTAGCAGCATAAGTACCATCTCTTTTAGAATAAGGGAATACATGCACCTTTAAGAAACCTACTTCCTTTACAAAAGCTACGGTTTCTTCAAATTCCTCATCAGTTTCTCCCGGAAAACCGACTATAATATCAGTTGTAATTCCCGGTCTGTCATAATATTTTTTAAGTAATTTGACTGAATTTAGGTACTTCTCTGCACTGTAATGTCTGTTCATGCGTTTAAGTACAGTGGTAGAACCGCTTTGAAGTGAAAGGTGAAAATGTGGACAAACTTTTTTTAGCTTAACAAGTCCTTCAAGAAATTCTTCTGTAATAAGTCTTGGTTCTACAGAGCCTAAGCGTATTCTAAAGTCCCCTTCAACCTCATTTAATTTGGTAAGCAATTCTAACATTTTGCTCTCACCGTCTATATCCCTGCCATAAGAACCTATGTGGATACCGGTAAGCACCATTTCCTTAAAACCTGCCTTTGCAAGTCTGTTTGTTTCTTCGACTATGCTTTCCATATCCCTGCTTCTTATCCGCCCTCTTACAAAAGGAATAATGCAGTAGGTACAAAACTGGTCGCAGCCATCCTGAATTTTAATATTTGCACGAATTTTTCCTCCGGCAGCATTCACTTCTGTATTATCATAAGTCCAATCTTTATTTTCTTTTCCCGACTTTATCACATTATGCTTAAAGTCCCTTGTTTTATTACTCCTTATATATTCTTCAACAAGGCTTAACACAGAGGATTTGCCTCTTGTACCGACTAAAATATCTACTAAATCATCATCTTCAAGCTTTGACTGTGGTGCCTGTACATAACAGCCAACCGCCACAACTACAGCTTCCGGATTAAGTTTTTTGGCTCTATGTAACATCTGTCTTGATTTTCTGTCAGCTATATTGGTTACAGTACAGGTATTTACTATATAAATATCAGCAACTTCGTTGAATTGTTTTATTTCATAGCCTTTATTCTTAAACATTTCTTTAATTGACTCGGTTTCATAGGCATTTACCTTACAGCCGAGACTTAAAAATGCTGCTGTTTTATAATTATCGTTGATTTTCACAGTTTTTATATTTCCTTTTTATTTATTATGTATATTGACTTTTTGTCCTCTAAACCGTATCATTTATATGTATGTAGCAATAAAACTTAATAAGGAGGAGGATTAAAAATGAAGTCAGTTAAGATTTCTTTAAATTCTATCGACAAGGTAAAGGCGTTTGTAAATGAGGTAACAAAGTTTGATTCAGATTTTGACCTTGTTTCCGGAAGATATGTAATTGATGCTAAGTCAATTATGGGTATTTTCAGTCTTGATCTCTCAAAGCCAATTGACCTTAATATCCACAATGATGCTCAGGCAGATAATATTGTTAATGCACTTAAACCTTTTATAGTAGATTAATCTGCTGTTTTTACTGCCGGCTCTCTTTTAGTAGAAAGCCGGCTTTCTTTTTTATACACTCTATTCAACTTCCATTGGTTCGCAATTTATAACTTCAATACTTTCCATTGTCTTTTTATATAACTCATCAATCACATCATCAAGCTTTCTTTCGTCTTTCTCAATCTTTGAAAGTAACGGCTTGGTTACAGGATGCTCTGCCACAAATATAGTACAGCAGTCCTCGAAAGGAAGAATGGATGTTTCAAATGTACCTATTCTCTGTGAAATATTGACAATATCCTGTTTGTCAAAGCAGATAACGGGTCGGTATACAGGAAGCTCACAGACTGCATTTGTGGTAAGAAGACTTTGCATAGTCTGACTTGCCACCTGTCCTATACTCTCTCCTGTCACAAGACCGAAGCATTCATCTTTTTTAGCTAAATCTTCGGCAATTTTCATCATATATCTTCGCATTATTATAGTAAGCTCATCATGTGGGCATTTTTCATAGATTGCAAGCTGAATATCTGTAAAATTAACCACATATAACTTTATATTTCCTGCATATCTGGCTGTAAGCCTTGCAAGGTCTATCACCTTTTGTTTTGCTCTCTCACTGGTATAAGGAGGTGCATGAAAATAAACAGCTTCTACCTTAACTCCGCGCCTGGCCATCATATAAGCTGCAACAGGGCTGTCTATACCGCCTGAAAGCAGGCACATAGCCTTACCTGCCGTACCTATAGGCATACCGCCTTCGCCCTTTATAGTCTCGGAGTAAATATATGCCTTATCCCTAAATTCGATTGTTATAAATTTATCAGGATTTTTCACATCTACAGTAAGTCTGTCACCATATTTCTCAAGGATAAGTCCACCTATTTCAGCTGAAATCTCAGGAGAAGTCTTAGGCATTTTCTTATTACTGCGTTTTGCCATTACCTTAAAAGTAAAGTTCTCTATAGGATAACATTCTCCTATATAATTTACTGCCTCTTCATAGGCTTTATCCAAATCAGTTGTTTCCACAATATACACAGGGCAGATGTGAAGTACACCCATCACCCTTTTAAGGGCATCAAGAGCACCCTCATAGTCAATATCACCCTTGCCTGCCTCTACAAAGACTCTTCCGGGCTGCTTATATACCTTATAATTTCCCTCTATCTTTTTAAGGGAGTTAGCTATCTGTCCAACTAAAGCATCTTCAAAGAGATAACGATTTTTACCCTTTACACCTATTTCTGCATATTTTATTAAAAAAGCTCTATATTCAAACATTATTTTCTCCTATATTTTGAAAGTGCAGGTATCAGTTCTTTAAGCATTTCTACAGTATAATCTACCATTTCAGACTCAGTAAAAACTCCAAAGCTGAATCTGAGGGTAGAATCAAGCAAAGCTTCATCAAGTCCTATGCCTTTAAGAGTTCCGCTATAGTTTGGGTGATGAGATGAGCAGGCTGAACCGGAGGATACATAAATTCCTTTTTCTTCCAAAGCATGTAAAAGCACCTCTGATTTCACGCCCTCAAAGCTTACACTGACTATCTGCGGAGCAGTTTTTCTGATATTTTCTGAGAGATTTCCTGTAGTATCTACTCCGTTTATGGTGCAGTTCGGAAAATTCTCAAGTAAATCCTTTACAAGCTTTTCTTTTATACCGTAAAGCTTATCTATCTTTTCCTTATGGTTTGTGTACATATTTTCAGCCGCTGCTCCGATAGCCGCAATTCCCGGTACATTTAAGGTACCTGAACGTAAATTTCTTTGCTGACCGCCACCATGTATATACGGAGTAATATGTGCTCCGTCTCTAACATAAAGAAATCCTATTCCCTTAGGAGCGTGGAACTTATGTCCGCTTACGGATATAAAATCCGCACCGAGTTTTCTTGTATTTATTTCAAATTTACCATAAGCCTGAATAGCATCTATATGAATTAAAATATCAGGATTCTTTTCACGTGCAAGCTTAATAATATGTTCCGCATCTGCTAAGGCTCCTATTTCATTATTAACAAGCATAAACGAAAGCATTATGGTTTCGTTATCTATGGCATTAAGTAAATCTTCATCTTTTATATGTCCAAACTTATCTACAGGCAGGTAGGTTATATCATAGCCTTCTTTGGCAAGCACTTCCATCGACTGATACACAGAAGCATGCTCAAAACAGGTTGTAACTATCTTGTTTCCGTAGCGTTTTTTTGTGGCAGCTCCCATAATAATAGCCTGATTATTTGATTCTGTACCACAGGAAGTAAAAATAATCTCATTTTTTTTAGCTTTAAGAGTTTTTGCTATTTTCTCTCTGGCTTCCTCTACAAAGCGTTCAGCTTCAAATCCCTTTATATGCTTGGATGAAGGATTGGCATAATATATCTTCATAGTTTCATTCATTATATCAATTACACTGTCAAACGGTCTTGTAGTAGCCGCATTATCTAAATAACACTCCATTTTATATCTTTTCTCCTATATATCTATCTCAAAAGCAATTACTGAAACCAAGGCAAGTCCTGCTGTTTCTGTCCTAAGTATCCTGTTGCCGAGGCTTATAGGCTTTGCTCCTGTGTTTATCGCAAGTTCAAGTTCATCTTCTGCAATTCCTCCCTCAGGTCCGATGAAAATGCCTATACTTTTTTTATCCTTAACTTCTTTAATAAGTTCACGAGCCTTATCCATACCTTTTTCATTTTCATATGGAATAAGGTTATATTCAAGACTTTGAGCTTTTTTAACCGCCTCATTAAAGGTAATAAAATCAGAGACTTCAGGTACTATAGCCCTTCCTGATTGCTTGGCGGCAGTCAGCGAAATGGTACGCCATCTTTCAAGCTTTTTCTGCTCTTTTTTATTATCTTCAAGCTTAACTATAGTCCTTTTCATTATTACAGGTACAATTTCAGATACTCCAAGTTCTACCGCCTTTTGGATAATAAGTTCCATCTTGTCTTTTTTGGGCAAGCCCTGAAAAAGTATAATCTTGGCAGGAAGCTCAGACTTACCGCCTTCACAATCTATAATTCTGCACACTATTCTGTCCGGTAAAAATTCGCTGATTACAGCAGTATAAAGCAGTCCATCTCCTGTGGACAGTTTTATTTCATCACTTTCTTTCATTCTGAGTACATTTTTAATATGATTTACATCATTTCCGGTAACATAGGCATTTTCACCGTCTATATTGCCGTTTTCTATAAAAAAATTTGACATCTTATTTCCTCGCTACAAGACAGACCCAGTCATTATCATTAGTATTTGAAACCAGCTCAAGACCGGAGTTTTTAATCGCTTCAATAACTGTGTCTGCAAGTTCTTTTACTATACCCGAGCATATATAATATCCATCCTCTTTAAGTGCAGGCACTATAATAGGTGTAAGCGGTACTAAAACCGGTGCAAGTATATTGGCAACAACTATGTCATACTGCTTTTTGTAAAGTTCTTCACAAAGGTCTTTATCTTCAAGCAGATTACCTGTTTCAAGCTTTGCCATATCATCTGTAATGTCATTTATTAAAAGGTTTTCCCTAGCGGACTTTACTGCCACAGGATCAATGTCCATAGCATAAGCATATTTTGCTCCTAATTTAAGAGCAGCTATTGTAAGTATGGCACTTCCACAGCCAACATCAAGAATTTCATAGCCGGGGTTAACATATTTTTGAAGTTCTTCCACACAAAGCCTTGTAGTTTCATGTGTTCCGGTACCAAAGGCTACACCCGGATCTATTTTGATTACTATACCACTCTCTAAGGTATTCTCAGGCTCCTCCCAGGTAGGTGTTATAACTATGTTTTCGCCTATTTTAAATGTATGAAAATAGTCCTTCCATTTGTCAGCCCAGTCTACATTATCTGTTTCGGAGATATATATTGCTCCACTTCCAATATCTGCAAAGTTAGATACCTCCTCAAGTCCTTCTCTAATATTTTCTATCAGTTCATCAGAATAAAATGTTGCGACATTCTCAATACCTGTTCCACTGTTGTAGAATGCAGATGAATCCTCATCAGGTGCTCCATCACTGATATAAAAAACAAGCTCCGCTTTTCCGTCATCAGGGAGACTTTCAGGAAGAATATCCACATACATCTGCTTTTTTTCTGCTTCTGTAAGCGGAACCTTATCTATGACCTCTACCCCATATATGCCAAGTTCTCCCAGCATATCTATAATCAGGTCGGTTGCTTCAGTGGTAGTTTCCAAGGTATATTTAAGCCATTTCATATTTTTTTCTCCCATTTATTAAATCCGTTTGCTATTTATATACTTCATAATTTCTATCTAATCAATATCATTACTACTTAACCAATTAAGTTTAACATAAATCAAACATTTTTGCAAAATTTCAAGATATTTTATCTTATAATCCAAGTATTTTTTTGTCAATAACAGTTCTTTTAAAAACCGGTTTAACCTGTTATAACTTAACCTGTCTTATTAGTTAAAAATTGAGACTATCTTCTAAACAAAATTATCTTTGTTAAGGTGACAGTCTCAATTATAAATCAATTAGAGATTTAACTCCCTATGTAATGATGCCTACTATAAAATGTATTTCTATAAGATTTTTATTCCTTTATTCTTTCCTTGTAGCTCAACCATATTTTTATAGATTCCGTCTAAATCCATTAAACTTTGGTGATTTCCTTGTTCCGCAATACTTCCGTTTTTAATCACAATAATATTGTCAGCATCTCTGCTGGTATTTAATCTATGTGCAATCACTAATAATGTTTTGTTCTTTACCAGTTCGCTGATTGCTTCTTGTATGTAGCTTTCATTTTGCAAGTAATGTTGTTAAGGTAAAACACCCATCAATACACTTATGAGCATAATAAAGCTTGCTAAATGTATAGATTTTTTATGCGAGCCTGCATAGTTAAAAACCTTATTTAACATACCCTGCCTCCTTAAACAAATTTTCTTTTTTATTCATGAAGTCCATTATAATATTTTCGTTACCCTTTACAGCTATTTTTTTATAATCCCTGTCGCCAATCATCAAAACAAAGTGGCAGGTCTTAAATAACAATTCTAAGTCGTGAGTGATAATAATAATCGGAACTTCTTCCGCCTTTTTTATAATTAGTTCAGACATAATCCTCATACTTCTATAATCAAGGCCTGATGTCGGTTCATCCAAAACAATCAGCTTGCGATTAGATAAAAAGGATGTAATAATTGCCAATCGTTGTTTTTGTCCACCGGACAATTTCTGTGGGTGATTGGTCTTCTTATTCCACAAATCTGTTGCTTTTAAGTAATTACGGATTTCTTCCAAATCACTTTCTGAATTTTTGTCTTTACAAAATATCAATTCATTTTCTACAGTGTCTAAAAAAATCTGATCATCTACATCTTGTAAAACTAAATAAGAATTCTTTACTCTTTCCTTTTTGTTCTTCGCATAGCTCACATCTAAATGTTTTTCAGAAAGTCCACATAATGCTCTTGCAAGCGTGCTTTTACCGATTCCGTTAGAGCCGATGATTCCCATGATTTCTTTTTCTTTAATGTCAAATGTTAAATCTTTTATCAACACTCTTTTGCCCTGATGGATATTAGCTTTATCGACTTTGATACAGATTTTATTATCCACAGGCTCCGTTTCTGACACAAGCTCCTTCTCATTAAGTGTTCTTAGTTCAAGCTCTTTACACTTTTTATTATTAAGTTGTCCTTTTTGAAAAACATTCTGTATTGTTCCATCTTTGATATAGACAAATCTGCTAAAAATATCTTTTAGGTAGTAAAGTCTATGTTCGGCTATTATGATTGTCTTTCCTAATGCTTTTAAGTTAATAAGAACCTCAGTAAATTTTCTTATACTGTCGTAATCCAAACTGCTTGACGGTTCATCAAAAAAGATAATCTCTGTGTCATAAATAAGAGTTCCTGCTATTGCTACTTTTTGTCTTTCACCTCCGGATAATTCAAAAACAGACTTTTTTCTTAGATAACTTATTTCGAGTAAATTCATTGCTTCTTCAACTTTTTCTTTTAAGATTTTTCTCTCTAAACCTAAATTTTCACCAACCAAAGCAATTTCATCTTCAACTACATCGCAAAAAAATTGGTCTTTAGGATTTTGAAATACATTACCTATATATTTTGCAAGTTCTCCTTTTTTATATAAACTTATATCTTTCCCCAATAACTTGACTTCACCATTTAAATCACCGGTGTAAAAAGATGGTATCAACCCATTTAAAAGCCTTAAAAGTGTGGTTTTCCCACACCCTGAAAGACCTGTCAATATAATAAGTTCTCCTTTTTTTACAGATAGGCTTAAATTTTTCAGTATCAAATCTTCTCCATAAGAAAAGGATTGTACTTTTGCTTCTAAAATATTTTCCATACACTCACTCCAACTAATGCTATACCGATCACTAATATTAAAATATCAAAAACACTAAATTTAATTTCGTGAAAACATGTTTTTTTACCATCATATTCAATCCCCTTAGATATAATCGAACAAGTCAATGTATCGCTTATATCAATACACTTATACATTAGTGGAACAAAATATAATTCAAATGACTTTATCGGCTTAAAGATACTTACTTTAAATCTTCTTATTTTCATTCCGTTTCTAATTTCTTTCATTCGGATAGATATTTCCGGAATAAATCGAAAAAATATTGTAATTCCTATACCGACACTGCCTCCAACTCCTATTTTTCTAAATGCCGCCAACAAATGGGATGAACTATATGACGATAACACTCTTCCTAAAATAAAAATAGGAGAAAACTTTAAAACTATAAGCAACATTGTATATATTGAACCAACCAAAACATTTCCCAAGAACGGTTTTAACAAATAAACCATTCCCCATATAACTATTATTGTACATATAGTCTTAAAGGTTTTTTTACAGGTAAACAGAAGCAACAATCCCAATGCAAAAATAAGTGTAATAAAATATTGAAATTGTTCTCCCACTGTTAAAACCACCGAAAACATCAAGATCAACCCCACTATAGTAAGTGGGGTGATATTATTTGATAGTCGGTATTTTTCTTTGATATTTTTTCTGTCTTTACAAAACACTTTTTTTCTTCCTATCACTAAAAAATTTATTGTAAATATATGTTCCAAAATAAGCCCCTACAACAGATGCAATGACAGCGATTAATAGACAAATCACTATATTTTTAAGAGTATAAAAATTATTGAGAAATGTTGCATAATCCGTTGTAAACATCTTTGGAAATTGCTTTGTAAGTCCTTCTACACCAAATACAAAAGTAAAATACATAGCATGTAGAGAATAAATAAACATGCCTGTCCCAAAAGCAATTCCAACTTTCATATTCTTTTCTACATAGTTTTCTTTCTTACCAATTACAAGTTCCGCTAGAATCCCTGCAATAGCACAAATCGCAATTACAGGCCACATGCCCATAAGAACATAAAACACTCCTATCAATAAAAAGTACAAAAAAGCCGTTCCTCTTTCTGCAACCTGTTTACACATAATTACAAAAACAGGTGCAACAATAATCGTTGGTAATGCTGAAGACAAATACAAACTTGGAATCATTCCAAATGTTCCTGTCAAAAATCCCAATCCCATTGTCAACACAAAACCAATAACAGAAAATACTGCTACTTTCACGATACCTTTTAATTTCATAATACTTCCTCCTAGTTTTTTATTTAATATTCTTCTGTTTATCATCCAGAAATAATATTCTTCTTTAGTTATTGAAATAAAAAAATATAGTTTTATTGAGTTCAAATATAACTTAGTTATATTTGATGCAAAAAAATATTCATAAACCTCGTATTTTACCCCATCCTTCATTAAAAAAGTTTGAAATTAAAATTGCATTTTGTTTTACTTCTTCTCTGTCTTCAGAATGTACAGCAATTTCTGATAAGGCATAAAAATATGCATGGTTAAGTAAATGAATCCCCCTATTTGTTATTCTATCATTAACATGGTTTGCACCATAAATCATACCTAATATTTTAAAATGATTTTTGTCTTCAATTTCTATCAGTTCATCCAAAAAACTGCTATATTTAGTTCCATAAGAGCCAAACACTAAAAGCTCAAACACGTCTTTATTCTCAAAAAAATATAACACCATATCTATCGCACCCTGTGCTTTTAACTCCAAAATCCTTTGAATGGTTTCTTTTTCTATCCTTTTTTCTTTTTTATAAGCACAAAAACTTTTATTCTCATACATGGCATAATATCTTTTAATTTCTGTTATAAGAGGTTCTACCAGTTCCGCAAAAAGACTTTCTTTATCCTCAAAATGACCATAAAAAGCCCCGGTGGTCACACTGGCTTCTTTGCATATAGCTCTTAAATTAGCCTTTTCAAATCCTTGCTCCTTAAAAATCTTTTTGCCACAGTCTAATATTTTTTTATGAGTTACTTCATAATCGCCATTTGCCAACTTATTTCCCTCCTTTCTTCAAAAATAACTTTGTTATATTATAACACTTGTTATATTTAATTTCAAGGTAAATCATTTATCAACCAACTCTTATTTATTTTCTGCAAGATACTTGCATATTTTAAAAAATTGTGCTAAAATACTTTTGTTTTGCAGGAGTGGCGGAATGGTAGACGCATCAGACTCAAAATCTGACGATAGCGATATCATGTGGGTTCAAGTCCCATCTCCTGTATTTTTTATTTTAAATCCTTACTTCCAGTTTGCAAATACTTTATATGCCACATCAACTCCGGAATAATTTCCTCTTCCTTCTCCTTCTACTACAACACTTATCGCTATTTTCTTTCCGTTCTTTTCTCCAAAGCCCATAAACCATGAATGATTTCCCTTAGTACCATCTTCTTTCTGATATTCAGCAGTACCGGTTTTTCCATAAATACTATAGCCAAGCCAGGAAAGCTTTTTTGCTGTACCCTCAGTTACTACTGCCTTCATAAAGTATTTAAGAATTTCTGCCTTTTGCTTAGAACATAGTTTTCCTACCTTTTCAGGAAGAAAATTTTGAATTGTTATTTTTCCATCCTGAGTTGTTATTTTCTCCACTGTATAAGGCTTCATAAGCACACCGTTATTAGCTATTGCAGAAGCAATTAATGCATTGTGAAGTGGTGTAATCTGAGTTTTTCCCTGACCTATTGAAGTCTGGATAACTTCATCCGTATCAGAAGAAGAATTAAGTACAAAACTGCTCTTTGAAGTAGTAAAGGCAAAAGGAAGCTCTTTATTAAACAGAAATTTCTCCGCCATATTCATATACTTATTCTTGTTAAGTCCAATTCCTATGCTTGCAAATGCTCCATTACATGACTTTGCAAATGCTGTTCGCAAATTTTCCTTTCCATGTTTTATCCTATCAATACAGGCTATACTCTCTCCGCTTGCTGTATACACGCCGGAACAGTTAAAACTGAACTTGTCATAGTCCTTATGCTCATTGATATACTCAAGAGCAGTAATCACCTTAAAGGTGGAGCCCGGAGGATAAAGTCCACTCGTTGCCCTGTTTACCAGCTTAGCATCTTTTTCAGGAAGATTTGAAAGTGTATCCCAATTCTCCAGCACAGTATTTGGATCATAGTCGGGCTTAGATACCATTGCAAGTACCTTGCCTGTCTCCGGCTCAATAATCACACCCGCCCCATGAAAGCCGTTAAGTGCATTATTTAAAGACTTTTGCATTCTGCTGTCTATGGTTGTAACTACATTATCTCCCTTATTTTTAACCTGATTCAATCTTTCAAAAACTCTAGTTATCACATTGTCATTTGAGGTCAAAAGCTCATAGTTCATAATCGCTTCAATTCCTGTCTTACCGGATACATTTCTGCCCACAATATGACTATACATATTCTTATAAGGATAAACTCTTACACTTTTTCCTTCTTCTTCCCTTGTGTAGGCGAGTATATCTCCGTCCGCTGAAAGTATCTTTCCTCTAGATACATAAGCTGCATATATGTCAGTTCTTTTATTATAGGCATTATTCATAATCTTGGGTGCAGTATCAAATTGAAAATATGTAAGATAACCCACCATAGCTACAAAAAGCCCGATTATAAGATAAGTAAGTACTACAGGTTTTTTGATAGGCTTTACAACTGCTTCTTTATCTGTAATAACTTTTTTATTTCCTGCAATATATAATCCTTGAATTACACCGAAAATAATGATTGTACTTATAATAGAGCTTCCTCCCTGACTGACAAGAGGCAAAGTTACCCCTGTAGAAGGGATAAACTTTACAGTTCCACCTATTGATAAAAATGCTTGAAATGAATACAGGGTTGCACAACCTATGGACACAAGTTGATGAAAAGGATTTTTAGTACGCCAGGCTAATAATATAAAAGCTATAATTGTGCAAAGATATATGAGAATAAGGCAAAATCCGAAAAGTAACCCCAACTCTTCACAAAGTCCTGAAAAGATAAAATCACTTTCTACTACAGGAGTATTTTTAGGTGAACCGTTTCCAAGACCAAAGCCAAACCAACCTCCACTACCTATGCCAAAAAGAGACTGGGTAACTTGATACCCCTTATCATCTATATATTTCCATGGATCTATAAACGCCTGTACTCTTACCCTTACATGAGAAAATATATAATATCCGATAATTGCTGAAATAAATCCTCCAACTGTAAAAAAACCAAGCAACTTCAGATTTCCTGTTGCAAAATATGTCATAACTACAAATGTAGTAAAAAAAAGCATAGCTCCGCCCAAGTCCTTACTAAGTACAAGCAACAGTACCATAATAGCTGTCAAAAATGTTGTAATTATAACTTGTTTCAAGGTTCTACTCACATAGAAAAGTGAAGCAATCATAAATATTAAAAGTATTTTTACAAATTCAGAAGGCTGTATGCTCATTCCAAAAATTTTTATCCAGTTTTTAGCACCATATTGAACTTTTGCATGTAAAAATACATAAGCTAAAGCTCCTATTCCGGTAATTGCATAAAGATAACCCATATTTCTAAGCATTATCATCTTTTTAATTAAAAACGGTAATATAAGACAGGCTGACAACGAAACCGCCACAAAGACAGTTTGCTTAACTCCCCATATATATTTAAGTCTTGTTACAAATACAAAACCGACGGCTACAAGAAACTGCATATGGAAAAATAAACTCTTAAACAATTTCTTATAAAAAATTCTATATAAAAATGTAGAAACTATAAACAAAAGCACCTGTACAAAGTAGAGAATTGCAACTTTAACATCAGGAGTTTTTAAAAATATACATAAAAATCCCGTAAAATGAAACATAAGAATCAAAATAGGCTGAAAAATATATATTTCACCACTCCGTTTTTTATCAGTATTAACAAAACCTATAAAGCCCAAGTAGGCATAAATAGCTGTAATTATGATAATTATGTATTTAGACAGTTCACTCACTCAACTTTGCAAACTTCATTACCTCTCTTACTTCTTTTTCTGTTTCAAAAGAAAAATCTAATCTTAAAAAATCCGGTGTCAGCTCTTTTATTTGGTCCATTTTATCGGATAAATTAAGAGGTTCATCCTGATAAATATAATTAGTACAGCTTTCACAATCTTTTATAACAGGAAATTTCCCCCGTTTTCCGGAAGATTTATTTTTTTTATTCTCTATATAAAGAATCTCGGGCAGCGGTTTTTGTCCCTTCTTTAACTCCTTTACACAGGCTCCTTTATTTTTCCACTGACACTGTGTCATAACCATCAGCTCTTCTCTTCCGTATACAACCAACGAAAGCTTAGACGACACTGTAATATTATCCCTGACAAGTTCCGCCTCTCTTAAACTCTGCTCAAGTGAGACTGTGTAACGATGAATATTGAAATCTGCAAGAGTTTCTACCGCTTTAGAATTAAAAGTATAAAGGTTGGTGTCCGCTATCATTTCAAGTGGAGCATCTGATATATCTATCATTTCATTTACAAAATTTATTTCCTCAAGGTTTCTCACCATGAAGCCTTTAATCCTTGAGAGCACATTAAAACCATAATCATCATCTGTAAAATATTTAATATATCTTTCCTTGATTTTTCGTCTAAATATCTCAGGAAGTCTAATATATGCCTTTTGATAATTAACTTCTACTAAATCAAGCCCCCGTATCAGGTTGGTAATGCCAAAAAACTCAAGATTTATAATTATTTCAGTTTGTTCTTTTACATTTTTAGTAATGTCTAAAACAGTTTTAAGCTGTTCTATAGATGAAACCACTATTTCATAGTCAGGATTAAAATCAGGTTTCGGAAATGGTTTTAATTCAGATGAAAATATTGAAGACGGAGTTTTCATCTGCTTTTCTATAATAGCATTGTATAATGTTTCACAAGCTGTGCGTCTTAATTCATTAAGAGCAGACATTGGAAAAAATACTTCTCCTACAAGTATTACCTCTATATCATTTCTGTCCATCACAAACTCTGTATCACCAAGCTTTAAAAGCCCGTCACGAACTCTGTTTTCTTCTATAGGTCTGTTTTCAGCCTGTAGACAGACTGCACCGTTTACGGTTATGCTTGTATCCTCTGTAAAAAGTGTTAACATAAGGGCATTATCAGGTTCTGCATAAAAACTTGCCTTAATCTTCTTTTTAAGCGGCTTTAATATAATATCTTCCATTATATTGTTAAGCAGTTTCTCATTTTTAGTCCTATATACCGATAACCCTGATTTTACCGGCAACCCTTTAGTAAAATTGGCTTCAAAACTCTCACCGGATCTTTTACCGTCTTTAAGAGTAAATTCATAAACAGGCTCGGTAGGTTTGTTCTCAGCCCTTATTTCAACTACATCATGAGAATTCAGTTTTTTTGTGGTATTAATAATCATTACATTTTTTCTGCCATTTGTAATCACATTTTTAACCGTACCAACAAATACTCCATTGTGGTTAGGCCTAGTATTTGCCATCATTTCTAAACCGTTATGATTAACTAAATAACCTTTTGTAAAACTTCCTCTGTTATATATATCGGAAAGTTTTTCTATATCTGAATTTCTCTCTCTTACAGCCTTTTCAGAATTAAAATACTCTTTTCCGTTTTCCAAATATACATCTGTCCATTTTCTATATAAATATGCTGTAAGTGCTGCATATTCAGGTCGCTTCATCCTTCCTTCAATCTTAAAAGAGTCTATACCTGCTTCTGCCATATCCGGTATCAGATCTAAGGCACAAATATCTTTAGGGCTTAATAAATATGGTTTTGTTTCAAGAATGTGTGCAGGTTTTCCTGTTAAATTATCCCCTGCATATAGATTATAACTCATACGACATGATCCTGCACAACTCCCTCTATTACCGCTTCTTCCGCCATTCATTGCAGACATAAGGCATTGCCCCGAATAACAGACACAGAGTGCTCCATGAACGAAGCACTCTATCTCTATTTTTTCTTTCTTAAATGCAGTAACCTCTTTTAATGACAGTTCCCTTGAAAGCACAAGTCTTTTTACATCAAATTTTTCAAGGAGGTTTACTACACCTGTATCACAAACCGACATCTGTGTACTTGCATGTAATACAAGATCAGGAAAATTTTCATGAAGAAATTTCAATACTCCCAAATCCTGTACAAGTATAGCATCTATTCCTGCCTTATAGTATGGTAAAACATAGTTATAAAGCCCCTTCATCTCATCTTCTTTGATAAGAGTATTTATTGTCATATATAATTTTTTATTATGTACATGTGCATAATAAATAGCATCAACAAGTTCTTTCTCTTCGGGATTATCCGCATAAGCTCTTGCACCAAAATTTTTGCCGCCTATATAACAGGCATCTGCCCCCCCTGCAAAAGCTGCTTTCATTCTATCTATCGAACCTGCCGGTGCAAGTATTTCAATCTCTTTTTTATTCATCGGTTATTTCCGTTTTTTTCCTCGTTCCTCTTCTTTTTTTGAAATGAGTTCATGCTTTAACTCAAATATTTCTTTATCTCTTTTCTCTATTTCTTTTTCTAAATCTTCATTTTTTTCAACCATTTTATAGTATTCATCAACAAGATTAATCTGCATAATAAGGTTTTGCTGTCTTTCATTGGAACGCTTATAACCTTCTTCTTTTAAAAGTTCTGAATATTTTGAATTTAGAAAGAGAGCAATTTTTTGTAAATATTCTTCGCTTTCATATCCACTTACGGTATATTGCTTATTATTGATAATTACCTTAATTGTATTCTTTTCATTCATATAACCACCTTCAATAGTCAACTTAACCCCAAATGTGTAAAGGCTAAATCTGTAACTATCCTTCCTCTCTGTGTTCTTGCTATAAATCCTGATTGAATTAAATATGGTTCATAAACATCCTCTATAGTAGTAGTATCTTCACCTATAGAAACAGCAATAGTTTCAAGCCCTACAGGACCTCCACTAAATTTTTCTATCATTGTAGTAAGTATTTGTCTGTCAATGTGATCAAGTCCATAATTATCAATATTTAACAATGTAAGTACTTCAGTTGCAACCTCTTTTGTAAGCTTGCCGTCATACTTTACCTCTGCAAAATCTCTTATTCTCTTTAACAGCCTGTTTGCAAGTCTTGGAGTTCCTCTTGAACGCTTTGCCATTTCAAGAGCTGCATCTTTTTCTATATTAACCCCTAAAACTCTCGCAGAACGCATAATTATAGTCTCAAGTTCAGCTAAAGTGTAATATTCAAGCCTGTTTACTACTCCAAATCTGTCTCGAAGCGGTGCTGAAAGCATACCCGCTCTTGTAGTCGCCCCTATCAGTGTAAATTTAGGAAGTTCAAGCCTTATACTTTTTGAAGTTGCACCTTTTCCGATAACTACATCTATTGCAAAATCTTCCATAGCCGGATAAAGCACTTCTTCTACCTGTCTGTTAAGCCTGTGTATTTCATCTACAAATAATACATCACCCTCTTTTAGATTATTTAAAATAGCAGCTACATCACCGGGTTTTTCTATAGCAGGTCCGGAAGTTATTTTAATATGTACTCCCATTTCATTGGCTATAATGCCTGCAAGTGTAGTCTTACCAAGCCCCGGCGGTCCATAAAGCAAAACATGGTCAAGTGGCTCTTTTCGCCCCTTAGCGGCTTCTATATACACCTTCATCATTTCCTTAGCTTTATTTTGACCAATGTAGTCAGTTAAAAGTTTAGGTCTTAGAGTATCATCGTTTCTAATATCTTCCTCAAAAGCTATCGCAGATATTATTCGTCTTTTTGTATCATTTTGCATCTAATTTAACCTTTTACATCAAATTTTTAAGAGCAAGTTTAACAAGCTCTTCCGAAGTAATTTCCTCTGTTATTTCTATCATACTTATAGCTTTTATAGCCTCTGTCCGACTATAACCAAGAGCTACAAGTACCTGTATCGCCTCTTCTTTTATTTCACTGTTTATTCCTATTGTTAAACCGGCATTATCATAGGTTTCGGAGTTTGTATTCTCAGGTGTTTTTATAATACCTACTTTGTCTTTAAGTTCAAGCACAAGCTTTTTTGCCGTTTTTGCACCTATCCCCTGAGCTTTTTCTATGGTTTTTGTATCCTCAGAAAGTATTGCAAAGGTAAGAATATCGGCAGGCATTGATGAAAGAACGGCTATCGCAGCCTTAGGTCCTATTCCGTTCACTGTAATTAAAAGCTTAAAAAA
Organism: uncultured Catonella sp.; assembly: GCA_963539695.1. Lineage (GTDB taxonomy): Bacteria > Bacillota > Clostridia > Lachnospirales > Lachnospiraceae > Catonella. The sequence continues at coordinate 46,269 of CAUTOC010000001.1, forward strand.
GTCCAAATCCTCTTTTTCAAGAAATCCATATAACTGCATCACATCTTCTCTGACATGTAAATAGGTATAAAGCCTTACATTCTCATCTAATTTCGGTAGACGGCTTATAACCGTAGTCGGAACTATCGCCTCTATTCCCAAGCCATTTACATCTATAATCACACTTTCAGCAGTCACATCCTCCAATTTTCCCTTTACTGAGGCTATCATATATCATCTCCTAAACTAATCAAATATCATTCTATAATGATACAACAAATAGGGGGGGCATGTCAAAGTTTAGGTGTGAATATGAGTAAGATTAACTCTTAATTGCTTTTCTAAATCTTATTAAAAATTAAATAAGTCCTCAACTTCTTCTTTAGTAAGCTTATTTATAAATACCTCTCCTGCTTTAATTACAGAATCAGCAAGGTTCTTCTTTTTTTCCTGAAGCTTATAAATCTTCTCTTCTATCGTACCCTTGGTTATAAGTTTAACAACATTAACACTGCTTTTCTGCCCTATCCTGTAAACTCTGTCCGTAGCTTGATCTTCCACAGCAGGATTCCACCATGGATCATAATGAATAACCATATCTGCACCTACAAGGTTAAGACCTGTACCGCCGGCTTTAAGTGAAATCAGATATACATCGCGACTTCCACTGTTAAAAGCCTTAATATCCTCACTTCTCTGTGAAATAGGTGTAGAACCGTCCAAATAATAATAGCCTATTTTTAGTTTTTTAAACTCATCTTCTATTATATTAAGCATAGATGTAAACTGCGAAAATACAAGGATTCTATGTCCGCCTTCAACGGCATTTTGCACTATCTGTATCAAAAGTCCCAATTTTCCTGAACCTCCCTCATAGTTTTCTACAAAAGTAGAGGGATGACAGCAAATCTGCCTAAGTCTTGTAAGTGAGGCAAGTATCATCATCCTGCTTTTTTCAAAGCCGTTTTTATTAATTTCGCTATTAATTTTCTTCTTCATATCTTCAAGATATGACATATAAACTTCCTTTTGTTCATCTGTCATATCCGAAACCATCTTTCTTTCTGTTTTCTCAGGAAGTTCCTCAAGTACATCTTTCTTCATTCGTCTCAAGATAAATGGCTTAATATGAAAATTAAGCTGTTTAAGAGCTTCCTCACTTTCAAATCTCACTACAGGCTTTTCATACAAATTTACAAACTTAGAATGTGAATACAAGTATCCCGGCATAAGGAAGTCAAAAATCGACCAAAGCTCAGAAAGATTATTTTCTATAGGAGTACCTGTAAGTGCAAATCTATGTCCCGTATTAAGCATTTTAACCGCTTTTGCATTTCTGCTGTTAGGATTTTTGATAAATTGAGCTTCATCTAAAAATGCTGTGTCAAAATTAATATCTTTTAACAGTTCTATGTCCCTTCTAAGAATCGGATAAGAAACTAACACCACTTGATAATTTTTACAATCAGCAATCAGATCTTTCCTGTCATTAGGACTTCCTAAAATCATAATAGTGCTAAGTTCAGGACAAAAATTCTCTATTTCATCCTGCCAGTTATAAAGAAGTGATGAAGGGCAAACTACTATAAAAGTAGCTTTTTTATTTTTTTTCCAAGAATAGGTAATATAAGTAATGGCTTGTAAAGTCTTTCCAAGCCCCATATCATCTGCAAGTATACCGCCCAAATAATACTTGGCAAGTGAAGTTAACCACTCAAAACCCACCTTTTGATAAGGGCGTAGCTTAGCTTTAATTGCACTTGGAACTTCTATTTTTACTTTTTCAGGATGTTTAATTTCTTCTATAAGTGCAGTAAAAGACTTATCCGCTTTTATTTCATACAAGCCTTCATCTGCGACTTGGTTTAAATAAAACGCATAATCAAGAGAGGTGTATATTTTACCATCTTTAATATCACCTCTATTACTTCCTATTTTATCTATTAATTCGCTAAATTTAGTAAGTTCTCCTCCACCGCTAAGGTCAATAAAACTTCCATTTTTAAGCCTGAAAAATTTCTTTTTTAGTTTAAGACTGTTAAAAAGATCAGTAAGTTCTTCATTTGAAAGCCCGTCAAAATCAAAGTCAACTTCTAACATATTGTTATCACTTTGAACACGAACTGAAGTTTTAGCTATCTTTGGAGGATTTACTTTAATTTTTTTAAATTCTTCTGAATAAAAGAGTTCATACTTTTCAGCTAAATTCTCCACACTGTATTTTAAAAAATCATAAATATCTTTTTCATCAGATAAATAGAAATATTGTTCTTCTCTGACAAACCCTAAAGATTCAATATTTTCAAAACATTCCGCCTCACGACTTGGTTTTCTTACTATAACAGCCTTTACATCAGGCATTTTAAGGAACGGATTAAACTTATATTCTCCATAAGCCGTAATAACCTCAAGCTTTATACTGCCCTTATATATATCCATATAAAGTTCAAACTTTACATTTTCGGTTATATAATTATCTTTTAATGCTTTAGGAATGGTTAATGAAAAAGTTTCATGTATTCTCGGCAATACTACATTAAGGAAGCGTTCCTTCTCTTCTCCCTCAAATATAAGTGCATCATCATCCCCGTCATTGGGCGTATGATAAAATGGTAGAAAATGCCTTGTAAATATTCTGTCAGGATGATAAATCGCATTATCATAATAAAAAAGATTTCCTTTTTCATCTAATGGAATTATTCGCTCATCATCCCATGATAAAATAATTGAATCATCTTCATCGGATAAATTTAAATAAAAATTAATATCCGGTTTACCTAATATAAAGTTTACATTCTCAAAAGTCTCATCTGCAAAAGTAAAATTAAAAGGCAGTTTAACTATCTTTAACAGCCTTAAAAGTATATGCCTGTCAAAGAAAATATCAGATTTTGCAAATATGCCTGCCGAGTTTCCTTTCCCTACAATTTCTTGTATGTCAAGAATTTCACAAAGAAAATCAAGTACAGTTTCTGATTCATGATCGAATCTATTTTCTCCCGGAAAATATGAGAAATCTTTTCCAAGTGAAATAGGCTGACCATAGATATAATCAGACAAAAATTTTCTTATATTCTGAACCTTGTAAAGTCTGGTGCTGCCTGCCATTATACTGACTGCCGCTTTAACTGAATTATCAGCCCTAAGCATAGCATCAAGCTTTATATTAAGCCTTACATGAAAAATATCACCAAGTCCTGCCATATAGTCCATGTTGTCAAAATAATCCAATATTCTTGTTATACGCCTTTTTTCACCGGACTCTATCTTTTGCTGTTTACGCCTATCTGAATAATCATTTATAAAAAGCATAACTGCAATAGTATGCTTACAAGCTCCGGGATGTCTTCTGCTTGCAGGACAATTACATTTATATTCAATTCCCCTCTGAGTATTGAAATCAACATCAACAGTATACTCACTTTTTCCTTGAACAGTTGCCCTATAATGCTCTTTGCTTTTAGACTTTGCTATAGTCTTTATTGCTTTTGCAGAATAATACCTTACTCCCCTATTATAAGTAACATCATCTGTTGCCAAGTTTTTGATAATTGTCCTATTAATTTCCACCATATTATCCCTTCTAAAATGATTATATGATATGTTTAATTATTTTTTACTCCAAGTAGCTCTTGAGAATAGTAATAACATCGGGAAAATTTCCAATCTTCCTGCCAACATATCAAAGGTAAATACCAATTTTGACAGATTGGAAAATTCTGAAAAATTACCGACAGGTCCAACCTTGCCGAGTCCGGGACCTATATTATTGAAAGTTGCAACAACAGCCGTAAAGCTTGACTCAAAATCAATATTATCAAGAGCTACTATTAAAAATGAAACAGCTATTATCATAATGTATGAAACCAAATATACATTTACATTTCTTATAACTGAATGTTCAACTGTTTTTCCATCCATTTTAAGTATTTTAATACTCTTTTGATGAATCATTCCAACAATTTCTTTTTTGACTGTTTTGGCATAAAGCAGGATTCTTGATACCTTCATGCCGCCGCCGGTACTTCCGGCACAGGCTCCTATAAACATAATCATAACCAGTACACCTTTTGAAAACATTGGCCAAAGGTTAAAATCAACAGTTCCATAGCCTGTTGTGGTTATCACGGAAGCAACTGAAAAAAATGCATGATGTATACTTAAATAAAGTTCATCTGTATTACCTGAATTTAATACAATAACGGTAACTGCCACAATTACTATAATCAGATACCATTTTACTTCTTCAATTTTAATTACTTCTTTAAATTTCTTTTTCAGCATTAAAAAATATACATTGAAATTTATACCAAAAAGAAGCATAAAAACAGTAATTATACTTTGCTGTAAAATAGTATAGCCTCCACAACTGTCATTATGTATTCCAAATCCGCCTGTTCCTGCTGTTCCGAAAGTTATACAAATTGCATCAAACGGATTCATACCGGTTATTAATAATAATAACAGTTGAATAACAGTCATTCCAAGATAAATCTTATACAAATATGAAGCTGTCTTTTTTACATTCGGAACTAACTTACCTACAGAAGGACCGGGGCTTTCTGCCCTCATAAGGTGCATATCCACTCCGCCAAACAGAGGCAAAATTGCAAGAATGAATACAAGCACCCCCATTCCGCCTATCCAATGAGAGAAACTTCTCCAAATGAGTACACAATGCGGTAACGGCGTTAAATCAGTTATCACACTTGAACCTGTTGTAGTAAAACCTGAGGCTATCTCAAATAAGGCATCCACATAATTAGGAAGTACACCTGTAATTACAAACGGAACAGCACCTACAAGACTTATAACTATCCAAGTAAGTGAACAAATAACAAAGCCTTCTCTTGCGTAAAACCTTTTATTTGTAGGTTTTTTAAGTGTAATCATCCCACCTGCTATAAATGAGAGTATTGAACAACCAAGAAAAACAAAGCCCTCTTTTTCTCCATAAATAAGTGCGGTAACAGCAGGCAAAAGCATAAAAGCTCCTTCAAAATTAAGTACCCAGCCCATAATATAAGCTATAATTAAGTAATTCATATTCTTTACTCAGCAATAATATCATCTATACTGCCAAGACCTGTGTTGGTAGTAATGATAATAACGCTGTCTCCTTTTTGAATAATGTCTTTACCGGAAGGTGTAATAACCTGATGATTTCTATAAATTGCAGCCACAATTACATTCTGTTTTATGTTAAGTTTCTCTAAGGTCTTCTTGGTTATTTTGGAATCTGACTTTATAAGAAATTCCAAAGCCTCAGCCTCATTGCCAAACATTTTATACAGAGTTTCAACATTACTTCCTTTTGAACTTTGCATTGAACGCACATATTTAAGTATATAATGTGAAGTTATATGTTTAGGAGCAATTACTGAACCGATAGGGAGTTCTCTTATTACTTCTTCAAACTCTATTTTATTTATCTTAGTAATTGATTTTGCTTTTGATATATGATGAGTATACATTGATAAAAGTATATTCTCTTCATCAATATTGGTCAAGGTTACAACCGCATCGGCATTTTCAATTCCCTCTTCAAGCAATATTCTTTTATCTGTAGCATCTCCATGTATAACTATCGCTTCAGGAATCAACTCTGAAAGTTCGGCACATCTTGCACTATCCGCCTCTATTATTTTAACATCTATCTTAGCCTTAACCAGTTCAAGGCATAAATAATAAGAAACTGTGCCGCCACCGCAAATTATTACATTTTCAATAGGTCTGGTATTCACACCGACATTATGGAAGAAATCATAAGAGTCCTTAAATTTAAGTATGCAGGAAAAAGTATCTCCTTTTCTAAGAACAAAAGACCCGTTAGGTATTTCGACCTTCCCATCTCTCCTTACCATACATATAAGTACATTATTTGAAATATTTTTTGAAAAATCTATCAGGCTCATACCGTCTAATATTGAATCTTCTCCTATCGTAAGGGAAATTAGATTCACTCTACCCTTGTAGAATGTATCTACTTCTATTGCAGACGGAAAATGTATAAGTCGTGCTATTTCAAAAGCAGCTATTCTTTCAGGATTAATCGCCATCGAGAGTCCCAGCTCTTCTTTTATATAATTAATTTCCTCATAATACTGAGGATTTCTTACTCTAGCTATAGTTTGACAATTACCCGCCTTTTTTGCCATAAGGCAGCATAACAGATTTATTTCATCTTTATCTGTAACTGCTATAAGTAAATCTGCATCCTTAACTCCGGCTTCAAGAAGCATCTTATAACCGGTTCCGTCACCGCATACTGCCTGAACATCCAGTATGTTTACTGCATTTTGAAGAGCTATACTATCTCTATCAATTATACAAATGTCATTTTTTTCATTACTAAGTTCTCTTGCAAGAGCATATCCTACCTTGCCGCAACCAACTATTATGATATTCATAATCTGTTTTCTCCCCTAGTTTAACTGACCCATTAAATAAAATCTGCAATTTTCAGTAATTTTAACCTCTAAAAGTCTGCCAATATAATTTTCTTTATCAGTTGTCGGTACTCTAAAATGTACCAAAGTATTATCCGACATACGCCCTGTAATAATAAGCGGCTCCTCACTGTTAACGTCCTCAGCAAGTACCTCAACAGTACAGCCTACTTTATTTCCAAGTTTATCATCTGAATATTCTGCTACAGTATCCTGAAGTCTTTTAAAACGATTTTTCACAGCCTCTATATCTACCTGATCTTTCATAGTGGCGGCAGGTGTTCCGGTTCTCTTTGAATATTCAAACATATATGCACTCTGATAACGCACTTCCTTTACAACATCAAGAGTATCTTCAAAGTCTTTTTCAGTCTCTCCCGGAAAACCTACGATAATATCAGTAGTAAGTGCAATATCAGGAATCTTGTTTTTTATTTTATTTGCAAGTTCAAGATATGTTTCCTTAGTATAACGCCTGTTCATCCTCCTTAGTACATTGTTACTGCCTGCCTGAAAAGGTAGATGTATATGTTTGCATATTTTCTTGGAACCGGCAATTACTTCTATAAGTTCATCTGAAAAATCCTTTGGATGAGGTGTCATAAAGCGAATGCGTTTTATACCGTCTACCTTTTCTATCATTTTTAATAAATTTGCAAAGGTAACAGCTTCTCCTGACTCACTATCAAGACCTTTTCCATAAGAATTTACATTCTGTCCAAGTAACATTATCTCTATTACACCGGCATTTGCAAGACATTTTACCTCTTTTACTATATCCTCAGGTTTTCTGCTTCTTTCTCTCCCTCTTACATAAGGGACTATACAATAAGTGCAGAAATTATCACATCCGTAGGTAATATTTACACTTGCCTTAAATGAATATTTACGCTCATCAGGCAAGTCTTCTACTATTTTATCCGTATCTTTCCAAATATCTACAAGCATAGAATGCTTGATTTTATATTTTCCATTTTTCTTTATCGGATGATGAGCCGCATAACTTTTTAATGCAAACATAGCAAAAACAAGTTCAGCCAATTTATATATATTATGAGTACCGTAAATCAAATCTATGAAAGAATAACTTTCTTTCAATCTATTTACTACAGTTGTCTCCTGCATCATACATCCACAAAGAGCAATTATCATATTCGGATTAAGTTCTTTTAACTTTTTAAGGTAACCTAAATTACCATATACCTTCTGGTCTGCATTTTCTCTTATTGTACAGGTATTAAGTATTACAAAATCAGGACTTTTATCTTCTGTATTTTCAAATCCTATTTTTTCCAGTATCCCGGCTATTTTTTCAGAATCCCTGAAGTTCATTTGACAACCAAAAGTATTGCAACTAAATGTCAGTTTCTTACCTGCATTTTTACAGATAAGCTTATAAATCTCAGCGGCCTTTTCCATATAGTAATACTGTCTTTCAGGCTCATTTATCGGTTCAACAGCCCTTACCGCTTCAAAATCATAATCAACCTTAAAAATATTATTTACTGTATTTTCCATTTTTATCCATTCTAAACAAAATTATTTATGCTATAAGCTCAAACATCTTTTAGTCTTAATCCTTAATATAGGTTAATATTATTTATATACCTTGTTTCAGTTACTATCAAATTTACAAACTTGTCATTCGGAGTAAATGGCAGGCTCTTAAATATCTGATATTCATAAGCTAAAGCTGTTATATGAAATTTATTGTTATCATACTTTGTTAAATATCTGTCATAATAACCGCCTCCATAACCTATTCGCCTTCCTTTAATGTCAAAACATAGTCCGGGGATAAGCATTTCTATATGGTCATTAATATCGTTAACATTAATAAACTCATCAGAAATAGGCTCTAAAATCCCATACCCTCCTGACTTATATTCTGTATCCTTATTAATAAATACAAAATCCATATTAGCACCGGATTTAATACCGGTTTTTATTTTTGGAAGAGCTACCTTCTTACCGTCATTCAGGGCAGTATTAATTATCCCTTGTGTAGGTATTTCCTGTTCCATAGATGAATAAACAAATATTATCTTAGCTTCTTTATAATGATCAAGTTTTAAATATTTACCTGTTATTAACTTTGCATTATACAAATCTTTTTCTGAAATAGCCATATCGTCAGTATTTCTTCTAGCCTTAATTATTTCCCTAAAATAAGCCTTATCCACTCTGTAATCTCTTTTCAATGATTTTTTCGGCAGCCTTTACTCCGTCTACAGCCGCACTTGTTATTCCGCCTGCATATCCGGCTCCTTCGCCGATAGGATAAATTCCTCTAATATTTGCTTCAAAAGTATTGTTATCCCTTACTATTCTAAGCGGAGATGAGGTTCTGGACTCAACCCCCGACATAACCACATCTCTTCTGTCAAAGCCTATTATTTTCCTGCCAAAATCCTTCATTCCGATAATAATTGACCGAGTTATATATTCAGGTAATATATCTCTTAGATTTGCAAATTCGGTTTTACCTTTTGATACTGTATTTATAAGACCAAAACCGGTACTTGTTTTATTTTCGATAAAATCTCCCAAAAGCTGAACAGGAATAACACCGCCTGCAAGCCTAAAAGCTTTTTTTTCAAGTTCTCTTTGATATCTTACTCCTGCAAGTGCATCATCTGCTCCAAAGTCAGAGGGATTAACTGCTACAACTATTGCACTGTTTGCATTTTCAGAGTCCCTGTCATGATAGCTCATACCGTTTACAAGGGTGCCACCCTTTTCTGAAGAAGAATTTACCACATACCCACCCGGACACATACAAAAAGAATATACTCCCCGTCCTTCTACACCTGTAGAGGTTACCTTGTAATCTGCCGGAGGAAAGCTGTCATACATCTTACCATACTGATACTTACTTATCATTTCCTGCGGATGCTCCACTCTTACTCCGACTGCAAAAGGCTTGGGTGTCATAATTATTCCCTTTGAAGATAAAAGTTCAAAAGTATCTCTTGCAGAATGTCCTAAAGCTAAAATCACTTCATCACAAGGTAGGATCTCTCCATTATTTAATATTATATGTTTTATCTGTCCGTTTTTTTCTTCAAATTCTGTAAATTTAGTTTCAAATATATATTCTCCACCAAGTGAAATGATTTCTTTTCGCATATTTATAAGTATATTTTTAAGCACATCTGTACCTATATGTGGTTTATTTATATATAAAATTTCAGGATCTGCTCCAAATTTCACAAAGGTCTCAAGTACAAAAGGTATTCGCTTAAACGGATCTTTCACCATAGTGTTTAACTTACCGTCTGAAAAAGTTCCTGCACCGCCCTCGCCAAACTGCACATTGGTAGTTTCTAAGAGTTCGCCTGTATTCCAAAACTTATCCACTGTTTCAGTCCTTTTTTCTACATTCTGCCCCTGTTCTATAATTATTGGATTAAGTCCTGCTATTGCAAGCATATAAGCACAGAAAAGCCCTGCCGGACCACTACCTACGACTATGGGTCTGTTTTTGCCATTATCACATAAAACCCTCTTTATTTCTAACTTTTCCTCTTTATAAGTAACAACATCCTGTATAGTTTTTTTTGTCGACAATATTTTATTATAAGCCTTATCCGTAAGCAAAACAACAACTGATAAACTATAATGAATGTTCTCCTTTTTTCTGGCATCTATCGATTTCTTTTTGGTTTCGTAAGAAATCAGTTCATTTTCATTTATTTTTAATTTTCTGATACAGGCTTTTTTTACATCCTCATCTGTATAGCCTATGGGGAGTTTTACTTGTGACACCTGAAGTAATTTTTCTTCTTTCATCATCCTCCATTTCCAACCTCATAAGCACTTGAAAATGCCCAAGTGAGATTGTATCCTCCACAAAGTCCATCTACATCCAGCACTTCACCCACAAAGAAAAGTCCCGAAACAAACTTTGATTCCAGATTATTTGTTACTTCGTCCATAGAAACACCACCGGAAGTTGTCTGTGCAGCTTCAAAACCGCTAACTGTTATTATATCAAATTTAGCTTCTTTAAGCCACTTTAAAATCATATTAATTTTATTATCCGTTATGTTTCCCACACTATTTTTATTATCTAAAAAATTATCTGCTATATATTTTGAGATTTTTTCATAAGTAAATCCTGTTAAAAATTTATCAGATATTCTTTCTGCTAATAATTTTCTTCTTTTTTTCAATATATCTTCAAGCTCTTCACTTGATTTATCATAACAAAAATCTATTGTAAAATATAACTTACTACCTTTATCAATTTCTTTTGCAATTCTACCGGAAAGCTGCATAACAGGAATTCCGCTGATACCCTTCTCAGTAAACTGAAGTTCTCCCACCTCGTTTCCAAGTAAAATCTGTTCATCATCTTTATTTACATAGGCTTTAATCTCAGCTACACATCTTAATCCTGCAAATTCATGTTTACAGGTTTTAACAGAGGTAAGGGCAGGTAAAGGTTTTATTATGCTATGTCCAAGTCTTTTAATTATGCAAAAAAGAGAACCGTCACTTCCGGTAGAAGCACCAGCCATTCCCCCACAGGCAATTACAAGTTTTTTAGTAAAATATGAATATAAATTCCCATAAGTTCCTGTTACAATTTCAAAAAATTCTCCATTTTTCTTTATATCAAGAATATTTATATTAGTTTTTAACTTTACTTTAAGCCTTATTAATTCATCATTTAATATATTTACAAACTCTTTTGCACTTTCACCTGCAGGATATACATAGCCGGCTTCTATCCTGTCAAAGTTTCTACCCTTTTTTACTATACTATCAATACCAAAAGAAGAGAAAAGGTCGATAAGCCCTTTCCCTCCTAATTTGTTTATAATATTATATGCCTTTTCTATATCACCGCTGTTGTAGCAGGATTTTTCCTGATAAAGATTTGTAAAATTACATTTCCCGTTACCCGTTATCGAAAGTTTTTTACCTAAACTTTTCACATGCTCAAGTATACTTACACTAAAACCTTTTCTCGCCGCCAAAATTCCTGTAAGCATACCTGAAGCTCCACCGCCTATAACAATTAAATCTCTAATGTCATTAGCCATAATTCCTCTACTTTTTCTTGAAACTTATCATATCTTTTCTATTTACAGGAAATACTGCATAGTAGGTTTTACCTATATTTACAAGTACCTCTTCGGTATGTGCTTTATCATAATAAAACTTTGTTTTATCCGCACCGCCTTTTTTTTGCCAGTAAACCTTAATCCCCTTACCATTTGTAATATAGTAACCGCTTCCTGATTGGTTAATTAAATCCATTGTCTGATAGCCGTTATGGTCTTTATTGTATTCATTAACAAATTGAATAAAAATATTTCTAAATTTCAGTGCTTTTCCTGTCCCTTTGTCTATGTGTTTTGTACCAAAGGCATATCTTGTATACAGTTTTTCTTTTTTTCCATAAGTAAAGAATGGTGTCATATAAGCTGAAAACGGTACTTTCACATACTCAGCCTTAAATGAACCTTCTTTATCATTTGTCACTTCATCATCCCTTGAAAAATTAAAATGTGAAGTCAAATTTTTTTTAGGCTTAGTTCTAAGCTTTTTATCCTTAATAGCCTGCATAAGTCCCTTAGAACTTGCAAAGGCATTGTGAGGAGCACGGATACTGTTATCTCTGTAAAAAGCCTTTGCACCTTCCCAAGAAAGCCCTGAGATTGTATCCACGCCAAGTTTTTTAATCTCATCTATTGCATAATGTGTCTGTCCGAAATGAACGAAAATTGCATCAAATTCATTTGCAAAATCCACATAATAATGTCTTGCACTTCTTACCGAGCCTATCTTGTCACCTTTCATATAGTCAAAAACTCCCATAAGTCTGGTGATACCGCCTTCTGCAAGTATTTCATAAAGAATCTCAGCCCTACCTGTACCTGTCTGTGGATAAGCAAATTCTATATTATTAAACATAAATGCAAAAGGACGCTTATTTTTATATTTTTCATTCAATGCTTTACCGCTTAGCAAACTTACATAAGCCGGTTTTTCAGGTTCTTTAGGTAATACGGCAGATGAACTTATTACATCTGTTACAGAACTGCCTACTGTAGAAGTAACAGAGTTAGTGTTTGAAACAGATGTTTTCTCTGTCTTTTTTCCGCAACCTGAAATTAAAACAAATGCTAAACTAAGTGTCATTAAGCTTGTAACTACTATTCTCTTTTTCATATCATCCCTCATTTCTAGTTATCCCTAAAGCTTTCAATATAATTTCCTGCTTAGTTTCCATAACCATTCTTTCTTCATCTTTAATATGATCATAACCAAGTAAATGCAACATACTGTGGGCTATTAGAAAAGCAAATTCTCTTTTATGACTATGTCCATACTCCTCAGCCTGTTCATATACTTTATCAACAGAAATCATAATATCACCCAAAACCAGCTCGTCTGTTTCAGGATTTAAATAGCACTCAGGACTTTCATCAACTAGAGTAAAATTTGCCGGTAAAGTATAATCAACCATCGGAAAAGACAATACATCTGTAGGTTTGTCAATATCTCTGAAATCTTTGTTGGTTTTATGAATTTCTTCATTTCCGGTAAGTAAAACATTAACTTCAATTTCATAAGGACAGTTTTCAGTTTCTATAATCTTATCTACTACATTTTTAATAACTTCCTCATAATTAAAGTTTAATTCTTTTTTAGCCTCATTTTCCACTAAAATAGTCATAACTTACCCTTGCCTCCTCCAAAAGATAATCCTTAATGAATTTATACTCATTTAATGAAAGTCCACATGCATCCAACCTGCCTGCCATAAGACAAGAATCCATAACCCCGTCTATTATCTGATTTATGCTATGTCTTATTTCTTTACTTTCTAAATAGGCTATGGTAGCAGATAATTTACAAACTATCATAGTTATAGCGGTTTCACGGGATTTAGGATAGCCTAACTTAAAATTATGTTCTTTAATAAAAGCTGTAATTTCACTCGGGAAATTATTTTCTTTAGCTAAAATAAGTCCTTCTTTAATATAATTATTGCTTACAATACGACCACATTCAGCATAAAAAGCTCCTACTTCAGCAAGACACACATCCCCTTCAATAAGTTTAGTTATTTCTTTAACAAACTTGGAAGTCCTTTTTGCCTCATTAAAAACTTTTTCATTTGCTATAAGTTTATTATATAAATCCGTTTCACTACTAAGCAGATAAAAATAATCTTTTTTTTCTGTATATATAGTTTTATCTTCATCATTTTTTTCGATGTTTTGTAAAATCGGAGCTGTAACATCATTATTCTTAGAATATTTAGACAGTATCCACCCTGCAAGAATGCAGCATGAAATGATACAGGCTTCTGTAATATGCGAAGCTGTAACCAAGTGATCTGTTCTAAGACCATGCATTATTATAAAAAAAGCTGTTTCAAAAGATAATAAAGTTATAATCGAATAAATAACGCTCATAAAATCTGAATAGTACTGAGTAAGTATTACAAGTATTACCGCTGTAAGAAAACTATTAGCTACAAATTCCGGGCTTACATTGGTAAATACTGTAATTATAAGCACATAGGCAAAGGTTGAAAGCAGTGCAGCCAATATATCGTAAAAAATTACTGATAATAATATCCCTGTCAAAAATAACCATCTTATTTTAGAAAATTCTGCAAATATTCCAAATCCGATAGTTAACATAAAACCGACAGCTGATAAAATCTCAGCAATAAAACCTGCATTATCATCCCTTTTATGCTGCGTAATCTTTACATATAATTTATATATTACACAAAATACACAAACAAATAAACATAGACCCAGTATCTTGTACGAACTATCGAATTTAATCACTCCTAAAAATGCACATAACGGTACAGATAAAAATAAGATATTACCTATAAACGGATTATGTATGAGCTTATCTTTAGTCATCTTCGATAACTCCTTTTATTTTCTTTATGTAAATTTTTCTTTTCATATTCATCATAAGCAGTAACTATTTTTTGTACTAAAGGATGACGCACCACATCCTTGCTTGTTAAGTTGGAAAAGCCGATACCTTCTATATTTTTAAGTATTTTAACAGCTTCTTCAAGTCCTGACTTGGTTCCGTTTGCAAGATCTTTCTGAGTCAAGTCCCCGGTAATTACTACCTTTGATCCAAATCCTATTCTTGTAAGAAACATTTTCATTTGGGCAGGTGTAGTATTCTGTGCCTCATCTAAGATAATAAACGCATTATCAAGGGTTCTTCCTCTCATATATGCAAGAGGTGCAACTTCTATCAGCCCCTTTTCCACATTGGCATGAAATGTTTCTGCTCCCATAATCTGATTAAGAGCATCATAAAGCGGTCTTAAATATGGATCTACCTTACTTTGCAAATCACCGGGTAAGAAACCGAGCTTTTCACCCGCCTCTATTGCAGGTCTGGTAAGTATAATTCTTTCTATCTTATTATCCTTAAATGCCTGAATTGCCATTGCCATTGCAAGATAAGTCTTTCCTGTTCCGGCGGGACCAAGCCCAAATACCACTATATCTTTTTTAATACGGTCAACATATTTTTTCTGACCTATGGTTTTAGGTTTCACAGGTTTACCGCTTACCGTGTGTGCAATTATTTCTTTATCTATACTCTCAAGACTTTCCGAGTCATCAACAGGTTCTTTTACAATGGAAACTGCATAGTTTACCTGCTGTTCTGTAATATCCGTACCTCTTAAAGACAAGGCTAAGAGCTGTTCCAACACTTTCACAGCACCTTTTATATTTTCTTTTTCACCTCTTATATGTGTAATTCCCTCTCTTGATACTATATTAACACCAAAAGACTTCTCTATTATCTTAATATTGCTGTCGAATGCTCCTGATACATTCGACTCATGACTTACCGGTATATTTATTGTAATTTCAGAAATTGCCAAGTTTATATACTCCTTTTATCATTATAAACTAAAAAGACGCAGAGCCATATCGACACTGCGTCCTTTCAACTTTAATTATTTGAATTTACGTTTTCTAGCAGCCTCAGACTTTTTCTTGCGTCTGACAGATGGCTTCTCGTAATGTTCTCTTTTACGAATCTCCTGCTGAATACCGGCCTTCGCACAATTTCTTTTGAAACGGCGAAGAGCACTATCAAGAGTTTCGTTTTCTTTAACGATTACATTTGACATTCTCTCACCAACCCTCCCCTCCAGCTGTAGTTTAGTGCCGACAACTGATTGGGTAATAATAATCATAGCACTCTAATATTTTACAATACTTTAGTCGGTTTGTCAACTACAATATTAAATATCTAATTTTTCAATGATTTCTTTAAGTATTTTAGCTGATTCTTTAAGTCTTGTAAGTTCACCTTCATCAAGCTTAATAGGTACCTGAGTTTCAATTCCGTCACTACCTACTATGCAAGGCATACTAAGTACTACTCCGTCTATTCCCTGTTCGCCATGCATCATAGTAGACACCGGAAGAATGGACTTCTCATCTCTTACTATGCACTCACAAATTCTCTTTACTGCCATAGCTACACCAAAATAAGTAGCCCTCTTTCTCTGAATAATCTCATAAGCGGCATTTTTCACTTCTTCAGCTATATTTTTTTCCGCCTCATCATGGCTGTAGTGACCTCTCATTTCACAAAAATCACTAAGAGGAATACCTGAAACATTGGCAGAACTAAATGCCGCTATCTCACTGTCTCCATGCTCTCCTATTATAAATGCATGTATACTTCTTGAGTCAACTCCCAAATGGTCACTAAGTCTGGTTTTAAGACGACCTGTATCAAGAACTGTACCTGAACCGATTACCCTGTTTTCAGGCAGTCCTGAAAGTTTCTGTGCCACAGCAGTAAGGATATCCACAGGGTTTGCAACTATGAGCAGAATTCCCTTGAAATCTCTGCTTGCTATTTCAGGTATTATACTTTTAAATATTCCTACATTTTTATGAACCAAATCTAATCTTGTTTCATCAGGCTTCTGATTAGCTCCGGCTGTTACTATAACTATACCTGCATCCCTTACATCATCATAACTTCCCGGATATACACGCATATGCTTTGCAAAAGGTATGCCATGGCTTATATCCATAGCTTCTCCCTCAGCCTTATCCATATCTGCATCTATCATAGCTATTTCTGAAAAAAGCCCACTCTGCATAAGGGCAAAAACTGATGCTGAACCTACAAAACCACAACCTACCATAACTGCTTTTCTAAAATTTATCATAAATTCCCCTTTCTTAATTGAGATTTGTTATCATTATATCACTAATTGCTTTAGAAAGATAGATATTTATTGCCCTAATTCTTTAAAATAAGCATCTATTCCATCTGCCATACCTTCAGCCATCTTTTTCTGATAAGAAGCAGTATTTAATGCCCTGTCTTCTGCCTCATTAGTCATATATCCCATTTCTACAATGGTTACAGGAACTTTAGCCCAGTTTATCCCACTCATGGTATCGGTTTCCCAAATATACTGTTTCTTGCAGCCTGATTTTGCCACAACACAATCAAGTACCTTTTCAGATAATAACTTACTTTTAGAATACAAATCTGCATTAAAAGGATTATTTTTAGTCTGGCAGATAGTCATTGCTCCATTTACAGTTTTATTTGCAGCACCGTTTGCATGAATTCTTATAAAAGCATCAGCATTAGCCTTATTAGCTATTGCCGCTCTTTCAGAGTTACTAATATTTACATCATTTTTAGTTCTACACATAATTACCTTGTAACCACGCTTTTTTAGAATTTTTCTTAATTTCTTAGCAACTTTAAGAGCAAGCTTGTACTCAGGCTGCTTGGTCCATAGCCCGCTGGTGCCGCCTGTTACCTTGAATTTAGTGGCTTTTGCACCAGGACCTATAGGCTCTTTTTCAAGATTAGCCTTGGTCTGATGACCGGCATCTATACAGATGATTTTTTTATCTGTTTTAGCCGCATTAACAGTGGAGGCATTATCAATCCATACAGCCATAAACATTGATAGAATCAATAAAACACTTAATACTTTTTTCATATCTTCCTCCTTAATCTTAATTTCTGTGAAATAACGATATATTGATAATTTATTTTTCTGAAATATTACACTAAGCAGAAGTCTATTTCTTACTATATTAATACTAAATGAATTATTACAAACAGGCAGTTACCTTGGATTTTATAATCCTTTGCAACTGCCTGTTTTTATATCATTTTTTCAAATACTTTTGATACCCTAATTTTATACCGGATAAGCTCCGTTAGCTGTATCAGCTACAGTGCTGTCCACCTTTGTCTGCTGAGCTTTTCTGTATTTGAAGAATTCAGTAGCAACCTGTGGGAAAAGTGCATAAGAGAGCACATCCTCATCCTGTTGTTTCCACTCTTTAACTTCTTCCTCAAACTTAGCAAGCTGTGGCTCTATAAGATCAGCCGGTCTGCAGGTAATTGGCTTCTGATCTCCGATAGCCTTCTTAACAACCTCCGGATTGAAAGGCTTAACTGTCTCACCGAACTCACCTGAAAGAATCTTCTTAGATTCTTTAGTTATCATCTTATAACGCTCACCCTGAAGCACATTAAGAACTGCCTGAGTACCAACTATCTGTGAAGAAGGTGTAACAAGAGGCGGCTCACCGAAATCAGCTCTTACTCTTGGAATTTCTTTAAGCACTTCCTCGTACTTATCTTCTGCATGAGCTTCTTTAAGCTGTGACACAAGATTTGAAAGCATACCGCCAGGTACCTGATAAAGCAAAGTCTTGATATCTACGCCAAGCACCTTTGTGTTCATAAGACCGCTTGCAAGATATTTCTCACGAAGTGGACGGAAATAATCAGCAATTTCAGCAAGCTTATTCTGGTCAAGACCTGTATCGTACTCAGTTCCTCTAAATGCCTCAACCATAACTTCAGTAGCAGGTTGACTTGTTCCCATAGCAAGCGGACTCATAGCTGTATCTATGATATTAGCTCCCGCCTCTACTGACTTCATATAAGTCATGGCTGCAACACCTGATGTATAGTGAGTGTGCATTTCGATAGGAAGTTTAGTTCCTTCACGAAGTGCTGTAACAAGCTTAGTAGCCTCGGTTGGTACAAGAAGTCCTGCCATATCTTTAATACAAAGAGAATCAGCACCCATTTCTTCAATGGCTTTTGCTTTAGCTTTCCAATAATCAAGGGTGTAAGCTTCTCCTAAGGTATAGGAAAGTGCTACCTGAGCATGTCCGCCTTCCTTTTTAGACGCTGTAACTGCAGTCTGAAGATTTCGGAGGTCATTGAAACAGTCAAAAATTCTGATTATATCTATACCGTTTGCAAGTGATTTCTGAACAAAATATTCAACTACATCATCTGAATAATGATTGTATCCAAGGATGTTCTGACCTCTGAAAAGCATCTGAAGCTTTGTATTCTTAAATCCCGCTTTAAGTTTACGAAGTCTTTCCCATGGATCTTCCTTTAAGAAACGAAGGCAGGCATCAAATGTAGCACCACCCCAACATTCAACTGCGTGATAGCCGATTTCATCCATCTTGCCAATTATAGGAAGCATCTCTTCAGTCGTCATTCTTGTTGCGATAAGGGACTGATGTGCATCACGAAGAACAGTATCAACTATCTTAACTGCCTTATTACCCTGTTCTGACATATGTTAATCTCCTTTTAATATTCAATATTACTGTGATTAATGATACAGGACTGCCATAGCTTATGCTTTCCACAATCCTTAAATAATATTGGTATCATTACACTACTTAACTCCAAAAATAGCCATAAACACACCTGCTGCAACTGCCGTACCTATAACTCCGGCAACATTAGGTCCCATAGCATGCATAAGCAGGAAGTTAGAAGGATCCGCCTCAGAACCTACCTTCTGTGATACTCTGGCTGCCATAGGAACGGCTGAAACTCCTGCTGAACCGATAAGCGGATTTATCTTGCCACCGGTTAAATGGCAAAGTAATTTACCAAAAAGCACACCTGTAGCAGTTGCAACTCCAAATGCCACAAGACCGAGAGCAACTATTTTAAGTGTATCAAGCTTTAAGAATGCCTCAGCTGATGTTGTAGCACCTACTGAAGTACCAAGTAAAATAACTACAATATACATAAGTGCATTACTTGCAGTTTCCTGAAGCTGCTTAACTACTCCACTCTCTCTGAAAAGATTACCAAGCATAAGCATACCTACAAGAGGAGCAGTTGTTGGAAGAATAAGTGTAACAACTATAGTAACAACTATAGGGAAGAAAATTTTCTCAAGTTTACTTACAGGTCTTAGCTGTTCCATTTTGATTTTTCTATCCTTTTCAGTTGTAAAAAGCTTCATAATAGGCGGCTGAATAATAGGAACTAAAGACATATATGAATATGCCGCAACTGCAATCGGTCCCATATATTCAGTCTGTCCAAGCTTACCTGCAAGGAAAATAGATGTAGGACCGTCAGCACCGCCGATAATTGCGATAGCTGCTGCAGCTTTATCATTAAAGCCAAGCAAGATAGCGAAGAAATAAGCACCGAAAATACCGAACTGAGCCGCTGCACCCATAATAAAGCTTATAGGGTTGGCAATCAGCGGACCAAAGTCTGTCATCGCACCTACACCTAAGAATATAAGGCAAGGAAGAATACTCCATTCATCAAGTAAGAAGAAGAAATGGAGAAGTCCGCCCTCCTTCATAATATCCGGATAGATATTTACAAGCAACATACCAAAAGAAATAGGAACCAAAAGTAGTGGCTCATATCCCTTTGCTATAGCTAAGTATAAGAACACAAGAGCAATAAATATCATAAGAATATTGCCCAAAGACAGGTTGACAAATGCTGTCTGTGCTGCCAGGTTCTCGAGCATATTTGAAACATAGCTCATAGATTATTACCTCCATTTATTGTACAGTTATTGGTTTAGTTAAGAGATGCAAGTAAAGCACCGGCTTCAACCGCATCACCAACTGCACAAGAAACAGAAGCTATAGTTCCGTCCTGAGGTGCAACTATATCATTTTCCATCTTCATAGCCTCAAGTACGATGATTACATCACCTTTCTTAACAGCCTGACCTGCATTTGCCTTAACAGCCAAAATCTTACCCGGCATAGGTGCATTTACTTTAACGGCACCTACCGCTCCGCTTGCTGCAGGAGCTGATACTACAGGCTTTGGAGCTGCTACAGGAGCCGCACTCTTAACTACAGGAGCTGTACCGGCACAAGCACCCTCTTCAACAGTTACTTCATAAGCTGTTCCATTAACCGTAATTGTATATGTTTTCATAATAAAATTATCCTTTCAAAATTATTAAAAATATTAAAATTATAGATATACTAAGCATTTTTCCATGAAGCTGTTCCTTTTCTTCTTATTGAGCGAACTACCAGTCCGTCAGCAGGAACTTCTGTATTTTCAGAATTATAAGCCATAATAGCTGCCATCATAACTGCTGTAAGTTCCGCACCGCTTAAATCTTCGTTCTGAACTGCTATAGGCTCTACAACTTCAGCAACTTCTACATGTTCGGTAACTGTTTTTTCCTTCTTTGCAAGGAATTTCGGCACAAGGCTCAAAGCTCTGATTACAAAGCTTATAAATATAAGCACAAGGAAAATGAAAAGCATACCGAAAAGAGTATTGATTCCGGCTTTTTCAAGTTTTTGTGCCATTGTCACCTGTCTCTCAACAGAAAGGCTTGAAGGGAGGTATCCACTGTCAACACTATTCTCATCAAAAGTAGCTACAAACTTAACTACTCCGCCTTCAAACTCAATCATCTCTTCAAATTTAACAAAATCTTTGCCTTCTACAATATTAGCACTAGCCTCATCAACTGACTTAAAACTACCTACCTCTTCCTTAACATTATCCAGGTTTTCTACCATAGGTAAAATAAGTTTCTTAGATTTGTTATCAAGTCTTTCTTTAACAAGATCTGCAAGTTCGCCTTCTGCCCAAGACTTAGCAAAAAAATTTCCCGACTGCATTACAGTATCTTTATGATAAGTCAAGGTTTCACTGCCTGTCTTAGAAGCATTTGCACAGCCACTAAGAAGCATAAAGCAGGAGAAAACGCTAAGCACTAATAACATTAGTCTTTTCTGCATATTTACTTCCTCTCTATATTAAATTGTGCTGTGTTTTTTGTTTGGACGATGCTCTCTCTTTGTGTATAACATCTCAAAAGCATATACGAGTTGCTTTCTAGTTGCAACAGGTTCAATTATGCTGTCCACAAAGCCTCTTTTAGCTGCTGCTACAGGGCTGTTCTGAAGTGCAGCATATTCGCCTGCTTTCTCATTAATAATAGCAGCATCCTTACCTGCATAAATGATTTCAGCCGCAAGTTTTGCATCCATCATACCAATTTCAGCATCATTATAAGCAAATACAAGATCTGCTCCTATATGCTTTGAATTCATGGTAATATAAGCACTTCCATAAGCCTTGCCCACAATGAGATTTACCTTAGGCACTGTGGCATTCGTAAAAGCTGATGTAAGCTGTGATAACGCTCTTGCTATAGAACGCTCCTCACCTACAGATGAAGCAAAACCTGTCACTGATGTAAGTGTAAGTACAGGGATTGAGAATGAATCACAGAATTTTACAAAATGAGCCGCCTTATAAGCACCTGCCATTGTAAGCACTGTATCAAACTTCTTTGCTGCCTTGCCGTCTTCACCAAGTAATTCACTGCGGTTTGCTACTGCTCCCACAACTGCTCCGTTAAGACGGATAAAACCGATTACCATTTCTTTTGCACAATCTGCCTTTAATTCTAAGAACCAGTTATTATCGGAAATCTCACGAAGAGCTACTGCTGTATCTTTAAGATGTGAACCTAAACCTGCTGTTACTCTGTTTAAGTCATCCTCACATTCACTAAGAACACCTGTATCCTCGTTATTTGAAGGAAGTATGGAAACAAGCTCTCTAGCTTTAGCAAGAGCCTCTACATCATCTTCCGCAACTATATCTACATTTCCGGACTCTGCCTGAAAAGCAGCTCCGGCTGTATTACATTTAGCTGTATAGTTATTGTCTACCGCATTTGGTGAATTTACAAAAAGCTTAGCATTTTCTTTTGTCATAATAACAAAATCACTTATAGCCGCCGAAATTGCAGAACCTCCACCACAGGTACCAAGAATAACGGTAACTGTAGGAATAACTCCGCTTGCAAGTACCTGTCTTTGATATACTTTACCAAAGGCATCAAGTGCATCTGTAGACTCTTCAAGACGCATACCTGCACAATCCGTAATTGCAACTACAGGAACACCAACCTTAGTAGCAAGATCATAAACATTAACTATCTGTCTTGCATGCATTTCACCCATAGTTCCGCCAAGAGCATTTTTATCCTGACTATAGACATAAACAAGGCTGCCGTCAATAAGACCGTAACCTGTAATTACGCCGTCACCAGGAACTTCTTTACCACCCAGGTTGAAATCTGTACTTCTTTTTGTAACTAAAGCACCAATTTCAACAAAACTGTTTTCGTCGAGCAGAGAAAGTATTCTATCTCTTGCTGACAGCACTGCTGTACTACCCATTCTTAGCCCTCCATTAAACTCAAGTTTGGTTTTTATCCGGGATAAACTGAATAGTATATAAATATCCAACTTATCGCCGATTGTAATTATAAACTTATAATTAGAAAAGTACAAGTGCATTTTAAGTTTTTTGTAAGATTTTTAATTTTTTAATCAATCTTTTTCCAAATCTTCAAATGACATTTGAGCCTCTTCTTCTGCCTCTTTCTTAAATACATCTTCTGTTTCCTGTTCTATAACCGGCAAATCCTCAAGAGATTTAATCCCGAATGAACGAAGGAAATCCTCAGTAGTACCGAATACCAAAGGTTTTCCCGGCACTTGCAGCCTGCCCGCTTCTTCAATAAGTCCATACTCAATAAGCTTATTTACAGCATGGTCTGATTTTACGCCTCTTATGGCTTCAATATCCGCTCTTGTAACAGGCTGCTTGTAGGCAACTATTGACAAAGTTTCAAGTAATGTATCCGTAAGGTTATGCTTCTTAGGTACATTAGTAACTTTAATCAATGTTTCATACATATCGGCTTTAGTACACATTTGGAAAGAATCTTCAAGTTCTATAATATTTATTCCATGTGCTTCATCATCATATTCATCCATCATAGTATGAATGACTTTCCTTACAGTATCTTCATCCAGTTCCACTGCTTCTGCTATTGCGGTAAGCCTGACAGATTTTCCCATCGCAAAGAGAATCGCTTCTATCTTAGCCTTTAATTTTTTTAATTCCACCTTTTATTCTTCTCCCATATTTTTATAATCTTCCCAAGTAAATATCTTTTCTTCTATGAATTTTATTATTATATCAGAAACATTATCCTCTTGAACGGCCTTAACGGCTCCTACCTTCATAAGTTCAAGTACAGCTAAAAAACTTACTATTATGTGAAGTTTTGAAGGCTGCTTTATAAGAAATTCTCTAAAGTTAAAATATTTATGCTCTTTGCCATAATTCTGCAGTTTATTAATAGATTCCGACAGACTGACAGGCTCTTTCTTTATCTTTCCGAATGAGCTTCTTATAGGATCAGCCTTGTCCATTTGTTTTTTTATAACAAAATTAAATATATTATGTAATTTTATAAGAGTTAAATCTCCTATAATTTCACCAATTTCAGGTTTTTCTTTATATTCGGCTACTTCCTTAGGTATAGTTGGCTCCTTAAAAAGGAATGAAGATGCAAAACCCTCTCTTCCCCTCAAAAGTTCAGCAGAATATTTATACATTTTATATTCAAGCAATCTGTTTACAAGATCTTCTCTCGAATCTATTTCCTCTCCATTTTCTTTTTCTTCTTTCGGTAAAAGCATCCGTGATTTAATATTTATTAACTGTGCCGCAACTAAAAGAAAATCGCTCATTATATCTAAATCGGCTGTTTTCATTTGATTAATATATTCCATATACTGATCTGTAATTTCAGCTATAGGTATGTCATATATATCTATTTTATTTTTTTCAATAAGATGAAGAAGAAGGTCAAGAGGACCTTCAAAAACTTCAAGCTTAACTTCAATTCCCATTTAATTTTTCTCCAAATTTTAATTCTACAAATGTAAGCTCAGGTGGATTAAATATTCTTAGATCAACGGTATGAGTACCTGCACCGCAAGAAACTATCATATTTTTATTATTCTCTTTATATAAACCGCCGGAATATTTAGGAAATATAAAAAAATCCGGTCCTATTACTCCGCCTAATACAGGTAGCCGCATTATCCCCCCATGTAAATGTCCTGAAAGGGTCAAATCAGCTCCCCACCTGCTATATGTATCAAAATAAAGAGGTGAATGAGCCATAAGTATACTATAGTTATGGCCTTTATTTCCCAGCTTATTAACCATATTATCAATTGATAATTTTTTCCTTTTAAATTTAGGATAAAATTCCATACCCAAGCTAAGCCCATATATATCAATGCTTTCTTTATTTTCATTGATATACTTATACACATCATTATCAAGCAGCTTTATATTAAATTTTGATATAGCTGTTTTGTATTCTTTCCAAAGTTTAGAATGCAGTTTTTCTTCATGATTTCCCAAAGCATGTATTACAGTGTATTTTTTAGAAAGCTTTGAGAGTAAATCTATTGCTACATACACGGACTCACTTGATGTAGGACTATAGCCTTCATTATATCTATTGTTTTCACCGCCAACCACCATATCCCCGCCTATTAATATACAGTCAGGATTTACTTTATCTATAAAGTGTATCAGTGAAGAATTTTCTTTTCCATATATTTTTCCATGTAAATCAGATATAAAAATGAATTTAAATCCATCAAAGGATAATGGCAGCTTGGATGAATAAAGCTGATATTTTTTTATATATAAACCTTTTCCAATAATCAATCATTATCCCCTTTCCCTATTAAATAGTATTTAACATATATTACCCTCTGACAATATTTCTTTCATAATAACTATTTTAACATAAAAATACCAGCTATGATATATCTAATTCTAAATATTCATAACCGGTAATACTTTATTTCATAATAACATCGCAATAATTTAATAATTAATTTCTATAGTATCTATTCTACTAACTATTCCCATATCTTCAAGTTGCCTAATCATCCTATATACAGTTGCCATTCCAACAGTTTTATCTTTTTCAGTTACCTGATAATATATATCCTTACAGGAATTAAAATCATTGTTCATGATAACATCAATAATAAGCTTACGCTGTTTGGTAATACGACAGCCGTTATTTTTCAATCTTTCAATAACCTGTTCACTTGTCATCTTAACAACCCCTTAATATAATACTATCTATATAAAATATGCAAATATTATATTAAAACATTTGAAAATGATTGTCAATATCATATTTAAACTAACTCACCAAGCATCGAAGTTCCTATTGTTCCTTCCGGCATTTTAACACCGAAATTCTCAGCTATGGTTGCACCCATATCCGCAAAAGTATTACGCTCAGGTATACTTCCTGAGCCTTTAAAGCTCTTTGAATAAGCTATGAAAGGTACTTTCTCTCTAGTATGGTCGGTTCCTGTGTAAGTAGGATCATTTCCATGATCTGCTGTAATTATAAGCAAATCATCATCACGCATAACCTCTATAAATTCACCCAGCTTCACATCAAACTTTTCTATCTCATCACCATAACCTATAGGATCTCTCCTATGTCCCCAAAGTGCATCAAAGTCCACAAGATTTACAAAGCAAAGTCCTGTAAAATCTTTTCCCGCTTCCTCTATAGTCTGCTCCATACCATGCACCGAACTATTTGAATGATAAGCTTTTGTAATCCCCTCAGTCACAAAAATATCATTAATTTTTCCAATGGAAATCACATCAAATCCTGCATTTTTAAGTGCATTAAGGGCTGTATCGCCTGGTGGTTTAACAGCATAGTCGTGGCGGTTGGCTGTCCTCTTAAACTCACCCTTTTTCTTACCGACATAAGGTCTTGCTATAACTCTTCCAACCTTCCACTCATCTCTCATACAAAGTTCTCTTGCAATTTCACAACATCTGTAAAGGTTCTGAAGATCAAATGTCTCTTCATTTCCACAAATCTGAAGCACAGAATCGGCAGATGTATACACTATCATCTTGCCTTCATTTATCTCAGTTTCAGCAAGTTCTTCTAAGATTTCCGTTCCGGAAGCACTCTTATTTCCGATAATTTCTTTACCACAGCGTTTAGACAATTCATCTAAAAGTTCTTTTGGAAAACCCGTATCAGTAAATGTTACAAAAGGTGTGGTGGTATGAATTCCCATCATTTCCCAATGACCTGTCATTGTGTCTTTACCGTTACTTACTTCATTTAAAGGGCAATAATAAGCTAACGGTTTTTCAACAGGTTCTACCTTACTAAGGGATTTAAGATTAGCAAGTCCCAACTTTCTAAGATTTGGAATATTAAAATGCTCTACGGTATCTGAAATATGTCCCAAGGTATCTACATTTATATCTCCAAATTTTTTGGAATCAGCCATAGCTCCCATACCCATAGAATCACAAACAATCAAAAATATTCTTTTAAATCTGCTCATCAATATCCGGTTGCCTCCTGTCCCTTAACTAATTTAATTATTCTGCTAGTACCAAGCCTGTCAGCACCAATTTCAAGAAATTTATATGCGTCATCAAGACTCGCAATACCGCCGGCAGCCTTAATTTTCACATTTTTACCAACATGTTTGCTAAATAATTTTATATCGTCAAATGTAGCTCCTGCCGTACTAAAGCCTGTAGAAGTCTTGATATAATCAGCTCCTGCCTTAGTAACTATCTCACACATCTTAATTTTTTCTTCATCTGTAAGTAGGCAGGTTTCAATAATTACTTTAAGTATAAGACTGCCAACAACTTCTTTAATTTCTCTTATTTCCGCTTCAAGCTCATTATATTTCTTATCCTTAATCCATCCGATATTGATAACCATATCAACTTCTTTGGCACCGTTATTCACAGCATCCTTTGCCATAAAAACCTTTGAGGCGGTTGTAGCATAACCGTTCGGAAAGCCTATAACTGTACATATAGCGAGCTTTCCGTTTACATACTCAGTCGCCTCTTTAACATAACTTGCCGGTATGCAGGCAGAAGCTACATTGTATTTCATGGCATCATCTAAAATCTGTCTAATATCTTCCCAAGTAGCTGTTTGGGTAAGCAAGGTATGGTCAACATGGGTAAGCATCTCTTCCTGTGTCATTTCTATAAATACCATCCTTTCTGAATACATTAAGCTAATTCAAGTGCAAGCTCCATCATATTACCAAAGCCTGTCTGTCTCTCATCAGAACTTAATTCCTCTCCTGTAATAATATTGTCTGAAATAGTAAGGATAGCAAGTGCCTTCTTCTTACTTCTTGCCGCCTCCATATAAAGAGCCGCTGCTTCCATCTCTACACAAAGCACTCCCATTTTAATCCATGCACTGTGAGGATCTTTTAAATCACAATAAAAAGGATCGGAAGAAAGTACATTTCCAACTACAGTAGGTGTACCTTGTCTTTTAGCTATTTCTACAGCCTCAGAAAGTAAGCTGTAATCAGCTATAGGTGCATAAGTACCGGGTATCTCATACTGATTTGCCCAAGAAGAATTAGTGCAGGCAGCCTGTGCAATTACAACACTTCTTAAAGGACACTGTTTACTTATTGAACCTGCTGAACCTATTCTTATTATATTTTCAACTCCATAAAAATTAAAAAGTTCATGAGAATAAATTCCGATGGAAGGCATACCCATTCCTCCGCCCATTACAGATACTCTTTTCCCCTTGTAAGTCCCTGTAAAACCAAGCATATTTCTTACATCCGTAACAAGCACGGGATTTTCAAGATAAGTTTCGGCTATGTATTTAGCTCTTAACGGATCTCCCGGCATAAGTACTGTTTTTGCAAAATCTCCTTCTTTGGCTCTTATATGTGGTGTTGGTACCGGCATATCTTCATCCTCCTATTAAAATTATTTTATGTTAGTACTAACTAAAGTGCATCTACCTTTTCAGCAAGTTTCAATTTTATTTCTTTGTACTTTTCAAATGTTAATATCAGTTTTTGACCTTTTTTAGATAAAAAACCTTCTTTTATAAGCTCCTTAACGGTACGATTTACAGTTCTGACTGAAAGAGCCGTGCCTCTTGCTAAATCATTTCTGTTCATATCTATTATCACTTTATTATCTGAACTATTTTTCTCATAATAATCATTTAAGAATAACAGAACTCTCTCTTCACCCTGCAAAAATAAGAAAAGTCTTTCTTTTCTGCACTGTTCAAGCAAATATTTAGTCATAGCTTCAGTGAACATCTTCATGGCATTTATATCGTTTAGAACCCATTTTGCAAACTGCTCTCTGGAAAGCTTTAAAAATCTGCATTTTGTAACAGTTATAAGAGTAGTTTTATATGTTTCCCCTCCAAGTAAAAATTCCATTCCACCAAAGAGTTCAATAGGATAAAATCTGATAAAATCATATACTACAGGGAATACCCTTAAATCCGTAGCCTTTACTACACCTGTAAGCAAAATATACACTGTATTAGCTGTATCATTTTCTGTAATAAATTCGGCATCCTTAGGCAGTGTAACTTCATGAAATTCTTCCAGTAGCCATCTTGGGGCATTTTTTAAAAGCTGCTCTAAATATATATGACTTTCTTTACTCAGATATTTCCATACATGATCTAATTCACTCATACGGATACTCCTTAAAGTTACTTATCGTTTAGATTTTTAGGACCAAATCCGAGCGGAAGTAACTCTTTAAGCTTAAAAACTTTCATATCTTCTGGTCTGTTGGTTCCTAAAATTACATCAAATTCATCTGCATCGACAAATTCATTGATTACTTGTCTGCATACTCCACAAGGAGGACAAATCTGTAAATCCTCTTTATCCTCCGCTCCACCGACTATAGCTATTGCACTAAACTCCATTATACCTTCACTTATTGCTTTATAAATAGCCGTTCTTTCAGCACAGTTGCCCGGTGAATAGGCGGCATTTTCTACATTACAGCCTTTATAAACCTTACCGCTTTTTGTCAGCAGGGCTGCTCCTACCTTAAAATGTGAATAAGGAGTATATGCCGTTTTTCTACCCTCAAGTGCAAGTTCTACCAATTCTTTATACTCCATATACTACCTCTTATTTCGACCTGATGTAAGGCTTTCCGTTAGCAGCAGGTGCATCCGCTCTTCCTACAAAGAAGATAAGAGCCAAGATTGTAACTATATAAGGTATCATAGATATGAGATTTGGAGAAACTATATTACCCTGACTCGCAAGAGCCTTTATTCCATTACATACACCAAATATAAGACAACCTTTTAATGCTCCGCTAGGCGAAAACTTACCAAAAATAACTGCTGCGATTGCGATAAAACCCTGCCCTACTATAACTGTAGGCTTAAACTGACTTACTGTAGCAAGGGTACAAAAAGCTCCGCCAAGTCCTGCAAGAAAACCTGACAAAATTACACAGATATATCTTACAAGATATACATTTATACCAAGTGATTCACAAGCTATCGGATGCTCTCCACAAGCACGAAGATGTGCTCCTAATTTTGTCTTATAGAATACAAAATTAGCTACAATAGCAAATATAAATACAATATAAGCCATAGAATATACATTAAGTACATTTGCCCCAAAACTTCCGGCTTCAAAAACATCATTAAACATCTTAGGAAGTTTGTCCTCTAACGGTATAGCCGGACTATCTGTAGAATTGTAAAGTATCATACAGGTAAATGCTGCAAGTCCCGGTCCTATAAAGTTAATAGCAGTACCCGCTATAGTCTGATCCGCATGAAAGTGAATACATACAACTGCGTGTATAGCTCCGAATACTCCACCTGCAAGTCCGCCTATTATAAAAGCCAAAATTCCATTTCCTGTAACAAGTGCCGCTATAGCTCCTGTTACCGCACCTATAGTCATCATACCTTCAATTCCGATATTTACAACACCGCTTCTCTCTGAAAAACAAGACCCCAGTGCTGCCAAAAGAAGCGGCGGTGTAGCAATTAAAGTTGCATTAATCAAAAGTCCGAGATTTTGAATTATTAAATCCATTATTACGCCTCCTTCTTTTCTGTAAATTTAAGTAATAAATATTTGAATATATGGGATATTGCTATGAAAATAATTACACATCCCATAATTATATTTATTATTTGTGAAGGAACCTGGACTATATTAAGCTTGGAACCTCCAAATTTCATAGCACCATAAAACAAACCCGCAAAGATACAACCTATGGGATTTGAACTTCCGATAAGAGCTACTGAAATACCCTCAAAGCCATATCCTTCCTGACCTGCAAACTGAACAATTCTTCCACTTTGTCCCATAGTCTGGACTGCACCTCCAAGACCTGCAAGTGCACCCGATATGCAAAGTGCAGTAAGTATGGATTTATTTGCATCTATACCTGCATATTCGGCTGAATGTTTATTAAAGCCTACAGCTTTCAATTTGTAACCAAGTGTAGTTTTCTCAATAATTATCCAGATTATAACAGCAGCCGATACAGCTATTACTATTCCCCAATTTGCATCAGGACATTTAATTTTAGATATCCATTCATCCGGAAAGAGAAGTCTTGCACTATCTTCAAGGTTTTTTGATGCTTCTCCTCCTGTAACTTTAATCGACTTTAAGTTTACTACAAAATTGGAAAGGTAAAAAGCAATCCAGTTAAACATAATAAACGAAAGAACTTCATGAATACCTCTTTTAACTTTCATAATTCCACAGATAAGTGACCAAACAGCACCTGCAGCCATAGCGGAAATTATGCAAAGAAGAACATGAATAATTGCAGGTAATTTTAATAAAATACCAACTAAAGTAGCCGCTATACTTCCAACTACAAACTGTCCTTCTACACCAATATTAAAAACACCCGTTTTAAATGAAAATGCTACAGAAAGACCTGTAAGTATAATCGGTGCTGCGTATACCAAAGTATATATCATATACTTTGGCTTACTAAATACACTTGATAACAATTTTTCATAGGCAGTTACCGGACTTATACCTGCAACAATAAGGAAAACTGCACCAATAAGAAAGCCTATGATAATAGCAATGACAGTATACAAGACATTACCTTGTAAAATACTTTTTTTCTTATTCACCCTGTTTACCTCCTGCCATCATAAATCCAAGTTCGCCTTCTCTTGCTTCACTTCCAAGTAGGCTTCCGGCAACCTTACCACCGCTTATAACTACTATTTTATCTGAAAGGTTCATAATTTCATCAAGTTCAAAAGAAACTAAGAGTACGGCTTTCCCCTTATTCCTCTGCTCAACAATATATTTATGTACAAATTCAATAGCACCCACATCAAGTCCTCTGGTAGGATTTACCGCAATAAGCAAATCTTTATTATTAGTAACTTCTCTAGCTATAATTACCTTCTGCTGATTACCTCCTGAAAGACTGCGAACCGGATGAGTTTCTGCTCCTCTTGGTCTTATATCAAACTTCTCCATCATTTTACCGGCATGTTCATGTATCTCTTTGCGGTTTAGCATAAATCCTTTTGAATACGGAGCTTCATTATAATGCTGTAAAATAAGATTATCTTCTATAGAAAATTCAAGTACAAGACCATGTTTTTGCCTGTCAGCCGGTATACTTGAAAGTCCGCTGTTAAATATTTCAACAGGTTTTTTATTGAAGATATTCTTACCGTTCATAGTAATTTCACCTGAATCTGCCTTTTTAAGACCGCTAAGAATTTCTACAAGTTCTGTCTGACCGTTACCGTCTACACCGGCAAGTCCAACTATTTCACCTGCTCTAACAGAAATATTAAAGCCTTTAAGTATATCAACTCCTCTATAGTCACACGCTTTAAGGTTCTTCACAGAAAGCACTTCCGCTCCCGGCTCCTGCTCTTTTTTATCTACCTTAAAGTTTACATCATGCCCTACCATAAGTGCTGCAAGTTCAGCTTCATCTACTTCATCTACTCTAACTGTCTTTATGTACTTACCTTGACGAATTATTGTACAGTTATCTGAACAGGCTTTAATTTCTTTAAGCTTATGTGTAATAATAATTATACTTTTTCCGTCTTTTGTAAGGTTTTTGATAATAACCATAAGTTCATCTATTTCTTGAGGAGTAAGAGAAGCCGTAGGCTCATCAAGAATAAGTATGTCCGCACCTCTGTAAAGTACCTTTAATATTTCTACTCTCTGCTGCATACCTACTGAAATATCTTCAATTTTAGCATCGGGATCTACCTTCATACCATATTTTTCAGATATTTCAAGTACTTTCTGCTTTGCAAGCTTATAATCTATTTTTATACCCTTAACCGGTTCAATTCCAAGAACTATATTTTCTGTTACAGTAAAAGGTTGAATAAGCATAAAATGTTGATGTACCATTCCTATTCCAAGTTCAATCGCATGTTTTGGACTTGTGATTTCTACGGGCTTTTCTTTAATATATATCTGACCGCCGGTTGGTCTATACATACCATAAAGTACATTCATAAGTGTACTCTTACCTGCTCCATTTTCACCAAGTATGGAATGCACCTCTCCTTTATGCACTGTCAAATTTATGCCATTATTCGCAGTAAAATTTCCAAACTTTTTTACAATATTCTCCATTTTAACTGCTATGACTTTTTCGTCTATATGACTCTCAATTCCCACAGTTTTACCTCCCATTCAATAGTATATAGCAAACATCATATATTGAAAACAATGTTTCGTCTATGAATAAAGCATTGTTTTCAATATATGGTAATTTTTAAATCATCTAAAAAATATCCTGCAAAATATCGTAATTAAGCTATAAGCTTAAAATTACGATATTTGCAGATGTTTTATAAAATCTGCCACAGTTACCGGCCAAAAGCAGTTTTATTTTACTTGTTATATAGCTTACTCTGCATGTACTTTGTGGCATAAATAACCTTATCTTAGTCTAATTCATACTTATCATCAAATTCTTTTTCAAATTCTTCTTTTGTACCCGGAACCATAATTTCACCGCTTAAAATCTTATTCTTAACCTCTTCCACTTTTTTAAGAACATCTTCTGAAAGAAGATCTGTTGTAGGTGCTATGTCTACACCGCCTTTTGAAAGATCGTATACCATTTCTCCGCCTTTAATTGTTCCTTCAACAAGCTGCTTAGCTGTATCATAAACAGCATTATCTACACGCTTCATAGCAGAAGTAATAACTGTATCAGGAGCAAGAGAACTTTGGTCTGTATCTACACCGATAGCAGAAATTTTATTTTCCTGACAAGCCTGGATAACACCGACACCTGTACCGCCCGCCGCATGGAATATAACATCTACACCATTAGTAATCATAGTTGTAGCACTTGTTTTACCAATAGCAGGATCAGCAAAGCTATTTGCATTTATCTGCTGAACCTTAGCCTCAGGATTAGCTGCATATACACCGGCAAGATAACCATAACCGAACTTGTTCATCATATCACCTGCCATACCAAGCACAAAACCCACATTGTTTTTCTTAGTTGTAAGACCGGCTACATAACCTACAAGGTAAGAAGCCTGTTCCTGCTTAAAGGTAAGACAGGTTACATTTGGAAGTGAAGCATTGGTGGCATCATCAATGATAGCAAATTTTTTTTCAGTATGAGCCTCGGCAGCCTTCTTTGTAGCCTCAGCAAGTTTATAACCTACACATACGATAAGGTCATAATCCTCATCTACAAATGTTTCAATATTACTTGTATAATCTGCATCAGTTCTTGATTCAAGATAATTAATCTCTATACCGAAATCTGCCTTTGCCTTCTCAAGTCCTTTCCAAGAAGTTTCATTGAAAGAGTGGTCATGAATACCGCCTACATCTGTAATAAGTCCAATCTTTAAGTCAGACTTGGCAGCAGATGTTACTGATGCTTTTGAAGCATTTTCCGCACTTGTCTTGTTTTCCTTTGCCTGTCCGCCACAAGCTGCTAATGAAAGCACCATTATTGCTGACAAAGCCATTGATAAAAGTCTTTTTTTCATTTCTTTTCTCCTTTTTAAGATTTTTTATGTTATACTGCCATAAGGCAGCAGTAACCAAAATTAACTATAATTTATTCCGCATTATCTTCCTTAATCAAAAGCTTTATTGCCTCTATTGCCGTAACAATAGCAACTTCCGTATCATGTACCTGACTATTTGGAAGATTTTTCTTTGCTCTTTCTTGATTTGCAACCACTAAAAAGCAGGAACCTACCCTTACTCTTAGGAAACTGCCTGCTATGAACAATGCTGCCGATTCCATTTCAGAAGCAAGACACCCCATTCTAAGCCATGCCTGCCATTTGTCCTGAAGTTCATAACTTACAGGCATAATCTCAGGTTCATGTTGCCCGAAGAAAGAATCTTTACACTGCACTACACCTACATGATACCTTTTTTTCAGTGCTTTAGCTGAATTTATAAGAGCATTCATGACCTCTACATCTGAAACTGCAGGATATTCTATAGGTGCAAATTCACGACTTGTACCTTCCATACGAATAGCTCCGCTTGCTATAACCACATCTCCGCCTATAATTTCTTCCTGCATTCCTCCACAGGTTCCTACTCTTAAAAATGTGTCAGCTCCACATTTTGAAAGCTCATCTATAGCTATGGCTGCAGAAGGTCCTCCTATACCTGTAGATGTTACACTGACCTTCATACCGTCCAAAGTACCTGTATATGTTACATATTCTCTGCTGTCTGCTACAAGAATCGGATTATTAAAATGTGCCGCAATCTTCTCACATCTCTTTGGATCTCCCGGAAGCAGGACATATCTTCCAATATCTCCTTTTCCTACTCCTGTATGATACTGTTTGCCGGAACCTTCTGCATAATCAACCATGTTTCCCTCCAAACAACTTCTATGTCTTTGTGAAGTTTGTATAATATTTTTTGCTGACAACTGGATTTTATAACTTTTATTCCTAATATTAAAGGACATTTGTCCTCTTTTAAAATATATTTTTGATTTTATTAGCCAAAACAGTTGTAAAATTTAAGACAAATGGTAATCGCATATGTTATAAATTAAAATTTCATAATTTATAAATTAAATATATCAATTAATAAGGTCAAATAAAGAAATTTGACTGGAATTTGGCAGTCCGTCTATTATTCCAAGTTCTGTCATTTTATCTATAGCTGTTTGAGTAGTTCCTTTTGCCCGCCTTTTCAGATCATCTTTAGACAAGAAATTACCTTTTTTTGCAGCCTCATATAAGGCATAAGCCGCCTTATCTCCCAGCCCGTCAATAGTAACAAGGGCAGGCATTATTTTACCGTCAAATATCTGAAAATGTTTAGGTTTTGCCCTATATATGTTAATTGGCATAAATTCAAATCCTCTTGCATACATTTCAAGCACAATATAAGCATCCCCCAAAGTATCTTCATCAGTCTTCTTCCTACTATGTTTATCAATCTGTTTTATTTTTTTTATGACATTTAAGAGCTTTTCTTTCCCAAAACAAAATAATCCATAATCAAAAGCTTTTGCTCTTATACTAAAATATGCTGTATAATATGCAAGTGGATGATATACCTTAAAAAATGCTATTCTAAGTGCCATCATAATATATGCTACGGCATGTGCCTTTGGAAACATATATTTAATCTGCTTGCATGACCAAATGTACCAGTCAGGAACATTATGTTCGGTCATTTCCTGTTCCCATTCAGGTGTAAGCCCTTTACCCTTACGCACACTTTCCATTATCTTAAAAGCATGCCCGGGTTCAAGCCCCATGTGAATCAGATAAATCATTATATCATCCCTTGTGCAGATTGCTGTTGAAAGTGTACATTTATTTTCTGCAATTAAGGTTTGTGTATTTCCTGTCCACACATCCGTTCCATGTGAAAGTCCTGAAATACGAACCATATCTGAAAAACATTTCGGCTTTGTATCCCTAAGCATCTGCATAACAAAATCTGTACCAAGTTCAGGTAAACCAAGACTTCCCAAGTCATATCCGTCCAAATCTTCCGCTTTTAACCCTAAAGAGTCAAGTCCGTTAAATAATGAAATTACTTTCTCATCATCAAATCTTATTATCTGTGCTTTTATACCTGTTAAATCTTCCAACATTCTTATCATAGTAGGATCGTCGTGTCCAAGTATATCTAACTTCAACAGATTGTGGTCGATGGAGTGATAATCAAAGTGAGTGGTTATAATAGGGGTATCCATTTTATTAGCAGGATGTTGTACTGGAGTAAAGGAATTAATATTCTCCCCCAACGGAAGTACAACTATGCCTCCCGGATGCTGTCCCGTAGTTCGCCTTACATCTATACAGCCTGCAGAAACCCTTTCTATTTCAGCCTTACGCATAACTATATTATTATGTTCTTCATTATATTTAAGCACATAACCATAAGCTGTCTTATCTGCAACAGTACCGATAGTTCCTGCTCTAAAAGTCTGACCTTCACCAAATATTACCTCAGTATAAGCATGGGCTTTAGGTTGATATTCTCCTGAGAAATTAAGATCTATATCAGGCTCTTTATCACCATTAAATCCTAAAAAGGTTTCAAAAGGAACATCATGTCCGTCCTTTACTAAATCTTTTCCGCAATTAGGACATTTTTTATCCGGCATATCACATCCACTCATACCTGAAAACTTTTTAACTTCTTCCGAATCAAAATCTGAATAATGACAATGCTCACAGTAATAATGTGCCGAAAGAGAGTTAACCTCTGTAATTCCCGACAAAAATGCTACAAATGAAGAACCTACCGAACCTCTGGAACCTACCAAATATCCATCTTCATTTGACTTCCACACAAGTTTCTGTGCAATTATATACATAACTTCAAATCCGTTTGAAATAATCGAATTTAATTCATGCTCAAGCCTATCTGTTACTTTTTTAGGCAAATCATCACCATATATCTCATGTGCCTTATCATAACAGATTTTTCTAAGTTCTGCGTCTGAATTTTCAATAACCGGAGCACATTTATCAGGGCGAACAGGTGAAATAGTTTCTATCATATCTGCAATCAGATTAGTATTTGTTATTACTACCTCTTCCGCCTTATCCCTGCCTAAATAAGCAAATTCTTCAAGCATTTCCTCTGTAGTCCTAAGATAAAGAGGCAAAGATCTGTCCGCATCTTTCATCCCCTTTGACCAAAGCAGATATTTTCTGTAAATCTCATCCTCAGGATTTAAGAAATGTGCATCACAGGTTGCAACTACAGGTTTGTTAAATTTTTCACCAAGTTGGACTATTTTTTTGTTTAACTCTTTTAAGTCTTCTTCGTCAGTTATATCAGGCACTTTGTCACTTTCAATCATAAATTTATTGTTTGCTATTGGCTGAATTTCAAAGTAATCATAAAAATTTGCAAGTGCCTCCAGTTCATCTTCTCCATGACAGCGTAAAATTGCCTGATACAGTTCTCCCGCTTCACAAGCCGAACCTATAATCAATCCTTCTCTATTTTCCATAAGCAGACTTTTAGATATTCTAGGTCTTCGTTG
>CAUTOC010000002.1:0-83545 GCA_963539695.1 uncultured Catonella sp.
TGTGGGGGCTTATAAATTAATTATTTTGGGACATAATCATTTATGCTTGACACAACTTTTTAAAATTTTATTAATTGTTTGCTCATTTAATACAATTTGTGGTTTGTATACAGTTTTTACCTATATATAGTATAAGTTTGAATTATAAATTTAATTTATCTCACAGCTACTCTGATATAAAACCTAATTTTATATAGTGATAATCAAATTTATATTTATCTTTCTTCAATCATTTTCAAAGCGTTATTTTTACATATATTCTCGGCTTCTTCCAGTGAAAAATCCATTTCACCAAGTATTTCAAAATATTTATCATAAATTTCAGTTGGACTTAAACATCTGCTATCAGGATAATCTGTTGCAAAAACCAACTTCTTAACACCTATTGAATGTAAAATCTCATTTGTTTTCTTTATTCCAAATCTATTTACATAATCAGGTAAAATAGCTGAAATATTAAAATATGCATTCATTTCGTATAATTCTTCAAATTGAAATCCGCCTAAATGTGCTATTGATAATTTCACTTTCGGATATTTATCTAGCATTTTTTTAATTCTTCCCGGTGAACATACATCATCTTTCAAATGTTCTCTTGGATATGAATGAATTTCAAGCAAAATATTCTTATCACTTGCATATTCAAATATTTTATCATAATAATAAGCATCAATAGGATATCCTGTATTTGTAGGATGAAGTTTAATACCTATGAATTCATTCTTAACAAGTACTTTATTTAATTCTTCCAATGTCTCATTAATGTTTTTTCTAATATCAATATCAGCAAAACAGCGTAGTTTTCCCGGTATTCCTGCTGCTATATCAAGCATATTAGAATGTACTGTTTCAATATTAAAATCCATAGAAAGCATGTACGGATCGTTAAAAGGCATGACAAATGCCATTTCAATATTATACTGTTCCATAATCTTTCTATAATCATTTACACTTCCATAATCTGCAAAGTTAGAGCCAAATCCACTGTTAGCTTTAATAACATCCTCCGGCATTAAGTGTATATGTGCATCTATT
Source organism: uncultured Catonella sp. (assembly GCA_963539695.1). Classification (GTDB taxonomy): domain Bacteria; phylum Bacillota; class Clostridia; order Lachnospirales; family Lachnospiraceae; genus Catonella. The sequence goes on from CAUTOC010000002.1 coordinate 1,036, forward strand.
TTAGGTATTTCTTTCCAATTAACCATAGTTACCTCCTTTTAAATTAGAAGTTGTAGGGCTAATGTGCTTGCTTTCCTACTAAGTCACGCCTTCGCTGATAAATGTCCAGACTCGCTACGGTTTTTCTGAAAGAAGCTGTTTTAGGATTATTCTGTTGACGAAAAACCTAATGCGCTCGCTTAGGCATTATCATCTCCGGCTGTTTGATTTATAAGTGATTACAAACAAACACATCAGCCACAGTAGGTGAGCGATAGGGCTGCCTTTAATTTGGTATTCAAGTTATTATTTGCATAAATCTATGGTGACAGCTCCGAATGATAAATTCTAAGCGAGCGCATTAGGCGTAGCGAAGCGGATGCCGGAGCGAGTCTGAAATGTTATCATTCGGAGCGTTAACTTTGCTAAATAATTTGAAAGCGACAAATTCTAATTTGTCATGGTCTTTACATAGATGAAATTACAATTTTCCCTTCAATTATTATCTAGATAAAAATGGGATATTTTTTTATATATTGCATATTAAATCCAAAGCAAGGTGTAATGCTCTAGAGTGTGACGAAATTCCCCAATTCCTTTCATCATGTTCAGTAACACTTGCAAGTGAATCCGCAGTAAAAAAGAATTGACCAAATGATGCTCCTCTTTTTTGTGAACACGCAGCAAGTGCAGCACATTCCATTTCGACAACAGAACAGCCTTCACTTAATCTATACTGAACCATTTCCCGTGTTTCCCTAAAAAAACCATCTGTTGTCCAAGTTATGCACTCTTCAAATGGTATGTCTAATTTTTCAAAAACATCCTTAATTTCACCAATCATTTTCCGGTCGATTTCAATATATCGTGATGGTGGTAAATAATGGAATGATGTTCCCTCATCTCTCAATGCTTTTGTAGGAATAAGGAATGTATTTTCTTTTATATCCCTCAGAACCCCACAAGAACCTGTTGCAATTATTTTCTTACAACCACAAGCAATCAGCCTGTCCAAAAGCTGGACGGACGCAGGTGCACCAATATTAGGACGGACAAGACATATTCTTTGCCCTTTATACTCAATCACATATATATTTGTAGTTCTACAGCAATTTTCAAATTCTTCGGCAATTATTGCATTACTATTCATTGCGAATTCATCTACGCAGTCTCCTAAGAAAGCAAACACACACTTTTCCGGAAGTTTTAACTCCTTGCAACCATGATTTGGTTTAATTACCTCTATAGAAAAATTGTCATATTCAAGTATAGGAATTTCATTTTTTATTATCATCTTCAGCATTCTCCTCTAAATATTAACTATTCATCAATTCATTATTAATTAATTCAAACGAGTAGGAAATAAAATTTACCAAACCGCCAAATTTATTTTTTAATTCTACAAACCCGGAGTTACCAAAAACTAAAGTTTACAAATCATAACATAGTCCTCTTCATTTTCACGAACAACTTCAAAACCTACTTTTTTATACATACTTACTGCATAGTTTATCTTTTGAACCGATAATGAAACTTGCTTATATTCTCTCTCATTTAATGTCAAAAGAATTTGTTTCATAAGTTCAGTTCCAATTCCCAAATTCCTATATTCCTTGAGGAGAGAAATGGAAAGAGAGGGTGTTGTGTCATCAACATGACCATAATCATTGATGATACGAGTCCATACAGCTCCTACTACCTTTCCATCAAAATCCGCCACATAACATACATCATCTTTCTTGCCAAAATCAGCAACATATATTTGTAAATCGGGATGTTCTATAATATCTTTGGATGGAGCTTGTACTCCTTCAGGAATAAAAATAGCTTCATATAGAAAAGTATCCAATAAATTAATTTCATTCTGCTTTAATTCTCTAATTACATAATCCATTATTTCCTCCAATCTATATTCTGTAAATTTATTATTTTATAAATCGGTATAAATTCCACACATACTATACCTCCATACTTTTTGAATTGTTTCTGCTACTTCTAATTTTCCATTAGACTAATCATCTCGTAAATTCAAATTTACCTCTCACTGATTTCTTTAGCTAATCTACTCTTTGACAGTTTCCCATTTTTAATATGTTTCAACAAAACTAAAGGATTATAACTGTAAGACAATCGTATTTTGTAATAATTTATCCACTCAATTACCGCAAATGCCAGAATGAAAATTGCAGATATCATAACAGTAACATTGACATAATTAAGTATAATTATCGGAATACCAAGGCATAATAAAAGAAAATCAACAATTTTAAGTATGCTGTATATCTTTTTTGTATTTGTTATAGTAAATTGCGGCATGGATAGCCTCTTTAACAAAATTAACCAGTATATTGAGCCTTGAATAAGGATAAAACTCAATACAGTCAACGGATATATGACAGAAATTAACATTTTTGTATTTATAAGCCACTTTTTGAAAATAAAAAAACATATCCAAAATGATATAACAGCCACAAGTTCTCCAGTCCATAATCGTATAAGTTCTTGTTTTATCTTACTTTCCTGTGATTTCATATTTTTCCTCTGAAATATGTTAAATATTGCTTTTAATCCGGTTATCTAAAAAATCCATTTTATTTTCTATATAATCTCTTAATTCTTCTTTTGTCCAAAAATTTTGTAGGTATTTTTCCAAATCTCCCTCATCATAAATTTCTATAAACCATACCTCATGGTCAGTACCAAAGACAGTTGGATTTTCAGAGTTTACATCTCGGCTTGCAACATAAATACAGTCAGGATAATCATATCCATAAAAAAGATGAACAAAATCAGTGTCCTTATTATCAGTCACTGAAAGGATTTCACTAAAAGAATATTTATCATCCTTGAACATTTTATTCCATTCTTTAAAATCTGCACTTTCTTGTTTAAAAGGTGTAAACATTTCACCACGCCAAAAATACTGTCCATAAGGTTCTTCTGTCAAAATAAAATATTTTTCATATAATTTGTTAAAGAAAACTTCTTTATCTTCCTTGTACAATTCTATATTTTCATCAATAAAATCTATCAAACCATAAATAGGTTCTTCATCATCAGCATCTGCCCATGGTGTATCAACATTTTTTCTGTATAAAACTGTTTCAAATGTAATGCTGCATAAATCCTCAGCTAAAGACTTCCCCTCAACTGATGATATATTTCCACCTAATTCTTCTATCCTATCTAAAATGGCTTTCTTCATATCTTTTACCCCTTCAACTTCTAAGAACATATTTTATTCCCATTTCCTATTAAAAATGCTAAGTCATGGTTTTACCTCTAACTTAGCATTTTCAAAGTTAATCCAAATTTGGATTTAATTAATATATTATCTTAGTTATCACTGACTTCATCATTATTTTCATCAGTTTCTTCTTCTACTGCTGCCTTATCATCTTCTCTTACCTTAGCTATTTTGGCTATCACATTATCTCCGTCTACATTCATAAGCTTAACCCCCGAAGTAATTCTTCCGAGAGTTGATATGCTTTCAACTGCCATACGGATGATAATTCCGGCTTTTGTAATAAGCATAATCTCGTTATTGTCATTTACCGATTTAGCACCTATAACAAGACCTGTCTTTGCCACTATCTTGTAGCATTTTACACCCTTTCCTCCTCGGTGTTGGGTGGTAAATTCTGAAATTTCTGTCCTCTTTCCAAGTCCGTTTTCAGAAACTATGAGAAGCTGTTTACCCTGTGTATCAAGCTGCATAGCTACTATTTCATCAGTATCATCTATAGTCATACCGATTACACCCATAGAAGCCCTGCCTGTGGGACGCACATCTTTTTCGTTAAACCTTATGCACATACCGTTCTTTGTAACAAGGAAAATATCATTTTCATTGTTAGTCAGTTTAACTTCTATAAGGTCATCATCCTCTCTTAGGTTAATAGCCTGTAATCCGGTTTTTCTTATATTTACATATTCACTCAGAGCAGTCTTTTTAACTATACCTCGCTTGGTAGCCATAAATAAATATCCGTCAGTCTTTTCTTTTCTGATATTTACAACTGCCCTAACCTGTTCTTCAGGTTGAAGCTGCAAGAGATTTACCATTGCTGTACCTCTGGCTGTACGGCTTGCCTCAGGTATCTGATATGCTTTAAGCCTATATACCCTTCCCTTATTGGTAAAGAAAAGTATATAGTGGTGGGTTGTAGTCATAAGGAGATCTTCTATAAAATCTTCCTCAATGGTCTGCATACCCTTTATTCCCTTACCGCCTCTGTTCTGGCTTTTGAAATTATCGGTTGTCATTCTCTTTATATAACCCATATTTGTCATTGCAATTACGGTATTTTCATCAGGAATGAGATCGTCATTAGTAATATCGGAATCATCAGCCACTATCTGACTTCTTCTTCCATCACCGTATTTATCACGAATTACATTGATTTCTTCTTTTATTACACCAAGTAATTTCTTAATATCGGCTAAAATTTCTTTTAACTCTTTAATTCTTTCCTGTAAACTGTCATACTCGCCCTGAAGCTTCTCTCTTTCCAGTCCTGTAAGAGCCCTCAGACGCATATCCACTATAGCCTGAGCCTGCACATCATCAAGGCTGAATCTCTCTATAAGCTTTTCTTTGGCTTCTGCAGTAGTTTTTGAACCTCTGATTATACTTATTACTTCGTCTATATAATCAAGAGCCATAAGAAGTCCCTGTAAAATATGTGCTCTTTCTTCTGCTTTGTTAAGCTCGTACTGACTTCTTCTCCTTACTACATTTTCCTGATGCTCAAGGTAGAAACCAAGCATCTGTTTAAGGTTCATAACCACAGGCTCATTATTTACAAGCCCGAGCATATTTGCACCGAATGTAGCTTGAAGCTGGGTATGTTTGTACAGTTTTTTAAGTATTATATGCGGATTTACATCACGCCTTAATTCTATACAGATACGCATACCGTTTCTGTTTGACTCATCACGAAGTTCTGTAATTCCGTCTATTCTCTTGTTTTTCACCATATCGGCTATATATTCTATAAGCCTTGCTTTATTTACAAGATATGGAAGTTCGGTAACAACTATGCGGTTCTTACCATTTGCCATAGGCTCTATGTAGGTTACCGCACGAACTATAATCTTACCTCTGCCTGTTCTATAGGCTTCTTCTATGCCGGCTCTGCCTAAGATATTGGCACCGGTAGGAAAATCAGGACCTTTTACTATCTGAAGGATTTCATCTATTTCAGTATCTCTATCTTCTTCCACTTTATTGTCTATAATCTTATTTACAGCATTTATAACTTCTACAAGGTTATGTGGCGGAATATTGGTAGCCATACCTACAGCTATACCTGATGCTCCGTTTACAAGCAGATTAGGATATCTTGAAGGAAGCACTGTAGGCTCCTTTTCTGTTTCGTCAAAGTTAGGTATGAAATCTACGGTATCCTTTTCTATATCTGAAAGCATTTCCACAGAAATTTTGCTAAGCCTTGCTTCAGTGTACCTCATAGCCGCTGCCCCGTCACCGTCCACAGAGCCGAAGTTTCCATGTCCGTCTACAAGCATATATCTGGTAGACCAGCTCTGAGCAAGATTTACAAGGGCTCCATAAATAGAACTGTCTCCATGTGGATGATATTTACCCATGGTATCACCGACAATTCTGGCACATTTTCTATGTGGCTTATCAGGAGTATTGGAAAGCTCCTTCATTGCATACAGTATTCTTCTTTGCACAGGTTTAAGTCCGTCCCTTACATCAGGCAAGGCACGAGACGCAATTACTGACATAGCATAGTCTATGTAGGAATCTTCCATAGTCTTTTTTAAGTCTACTTCATTAATCCTGTCAAAAATATTCTCGTCCATTGTATTTTCCTTTTCCTCATAATGTTATCTTTCATTTTTGCTATACTCTAAAGTCTTATTATACCACAAATTTCAAATAAATAACATACTTTCGGAAAATCTTATTATATCTTATACTTAAAGAAAGTTACTGTTCAGGCAGGTCATTCATCATTCGTCAAAATAGCATTAAGCTTGCAATTTTAGAAAGCAGATAAAATTTCAGATGCCCCTTTGTCTGTAATGGGGTATTTCACCAATATAGGAGAGGTAAAATATATGCTTACAAGTTATACTATATCTTCAAGTGATTTTATTCCTGAACTTGACCCCGAAACAGTGAAACTTTAGGATTATTTAATTAGCAAAAGTCCCTTAAACCAAATATTTAAATAATTTTAAAGGGTTTATTTTGTTTAATAGGAAATTCTGAGAATTTAACAGTTAAATCAAAAAAACTTTTGGAACATAAAACCTTACTTTTTACTTTTTTACTTTTTTTTGACTATATATGTTATAATTTAGTAAAATTTATTTTCTCATAAATACATATTTACATTTATGTGATTATTAACTTGGAGGTATTAGTTGAAAAATATAAGAAGTATTTTAAAAAAATATCCTATATACATTGTATCAATTGTTATTATTTTTTTTATCGCTAACTATCCAAAATATGATACTCCAGAAGATTATTTTTGGAGCAATTATAAAAATGTAACCGAGATTTTATATCGAGATAGTTTTTCAAAAAACCATTATATTATCTTTTTTCTTGAAAATGATGGATATATTTCTTGTGCTTTGTTAAAAAAAGATTGGACAGGTTATAGGATAATAAGAACAAGTGGAAAATTAAGTTTATCCCAAACTGGATATTTATGTAGTTTTTTTCAGGATAATAATGAGGATTTATGGATAAATTGGAATATTATAACAGATAATAAAATAAAAAGTATATGGACAGAATATGGAAAAATGAAAATAATAGAATGTCAGCCTTATAGTTATAGAATATGTTGGATGATAGGAAAGGGAAAAGGACCTGAAAATCACATAGAAAAAACATCATAATTTCTAAAATTATTATCTCAGACTGTAGACAAAAGCTATCAGAAAATGCACTTTTTCGGCACTCTGATAGCTTTTCTTTTATGTGAACTGAAAATTTGAGACTATTCCAATGGAAAAAGAAAAATAGCCCTCTAACTTCCTTTTTCTTTTTAAGATTCCTACAAGTTTCTTTAAATTTAAGCAAGCAAAAGTAAGCCCGGCTTTCAATTCCATTCGGGCTTTTCCATACATTTGGGTATATCGAAATCCATGGTTTTCTTTTGCGGTTCCAAACAGTCTTTCTATTTTTTCTTTTCTTTTTTTATACAATTCGCCCATTCCAAGGGTATATCTGATGTCCTCGCATTTTTCCATGTATTCTTCCCATAAATGCCTTGTTATTACTTTGACTTTTTCTTTGCTTTCCGTACATCTCCCAACATAAGGGCATTTTTCACACAGATACCCTTTGCTCTTATACTCCTTATAACCTTCCCTGTTTGTTGTACTGTATTCTAATACTTCATTATTGGGGCAGATATAGCAGTCATAATACTCATCATAAGCGTATTCATACTTCTTGAAGAAGTCTGCTTTTGTCATTGGTCTTTTATAGGGGAATAAAGGAGTAATTCCATCATCTATCAAAAGTTTTGCGATTGCCGGAACTTTATAACCTGCATCTGCAACCAATGTCTTAATCCCTATCTCTTTAATCTTATTGTAAAGCCCCTTAAATGTTCTGCTGTAAGGTTGAGAAATGAGGAACTTTATCTTGCAACTCAAGCCCTAAAAACCATCTATAAGCAACATTTACTTCAATTTCTTTTATTGTCTGCCTCATACTTTTAATTCCATAAAGATACTGAATGAGAGGAATCTTTATGAGAACAACAGGATCAATACTTGGGCGACCATAATCTGAAGAATACTTTTCCTCTACCAATTCATAGATAAAAGGCCAGTTCATTGCTCTATCAATCAATCTCAAAAGATGATCCTTAGGAACGATATCATCCATGCAGAAAAAATGGACTTGGCTTCTATTTTTATCAGCATTCTGTGTCATCATAACAAGGTACCTCCCAAGCTTTATTGATACCTTTATTATATCACAAAACCTCTTAAAAACCTAGGGTTTACAAGGAATTTAAGGGATTAAATATGGCAAAGGCGGGGGGGGGAAATCTCCCGACTTTGTCTACAGTCTGAAATGGTGTATGCCTTAGCATACACCATTTTATATATTGATATAAATATCAAATACTTTTGACACCTTAATTATATATCCAGATTTCTCACATACTTGGCATTCTGCTCTATAAATTCCCTTCTTGGCTCAACTTTATCTCCCATAAGAGTGTTAAAGGTTAAATCTATCTCAGAAACATTTTCTTCATCCATTATAACTTTGAGAAGCACTCGCCTTTCAGGATCCATTGTTGTTTCCCAAAGCTGTTCGGCATCCATTTCTCCAAGACCTTTATAACGCTGAATCTTATTATTTCCGTCACGCCCTATTTCAGACATTATATTCTCAAGTTCCTTGTCATTGTAGGCATACCGGATTTTATTACCCTTTTCCACCTTGTAAAGAGGTGGCTGTGCAAGATAAACATGCCCCTGTTTAATAAGCTCCGGCATAAAACGATAGATAAAAGTAAGCATAAGGGTATCTATATGTGCTCCGTCTATATCCGCATCAGTCATTATAATAATTTTTTTATATCTAAGTTTACTTATATCAAAATCATCATGAATTCCTGTACCAAAGGCAGTTATCATTGACTGAATTTCTTTATTTTCTAAGATTTTATCAAGTCTTGACTTTTCTACATTTAATATCTTACCTCTAAGCGGAAGTATAGCCTGTGTAGCCCTATCTCTTGCATCTTTTGCAGAACCGCCCGCAGAATCTCCCTCTACAAGGTAAATTTCACAGTTATCAGGGTTCTTATCAGAACAGTCGGCAAGCTTGCCCGGAAGATTCATATACTCAAGAGCTGTCTTTCTTCTGGTTAAATCTCTTGCTTTTCTGGCTGCATCTCTTGCCCTTTGTGCTAATAATGCTTTTTCAACTATCATTTTACCTACGGCAGGGTTTTGCTCAAGGAAAATCATAATCTGCTCACTTGCTATACTTTCAACTGCTCCCCTTGCCTCACTATTACCAAGCTTTTGCTTAGTCTGTCCTTCAAACTGCGGCTCAGGAATCTTGATGCTGACTATGGCAGTCATTCCTTCTCTGATATCTTCACCTGTAAGAGCGGGATCACTATCTTTAACAAGCTTCATAAGCTTTGCATATTCATTGAAAGTCTTAGTCAAAGCATTTCTAAATCCTGTAAGATGGGTTCCACCCTCAGGAGTATTTATATTATTTACAAAGCTGTAACAACCTTCATTATAGCCGTCATTGTGTTGGAGAGCCACTTCTACCTGTACTGTACCCTTCTTCCCCTCACAATAAATAATCTTATCGTAAAGCACAGTCTGATTTTTATTTAAGTAACTCACATACTCCATAATTCCACCTTCATAGTGGAAACTGTCTGTCTTTTTATCCTCTTCTCTTTTATCTGTAAGACTTATTCTAAGTCCCTTTGTAAGAAAAGCCATTTCTCTAAGGCGATGTTTTATGGTTGCATAATCAAAAACTGTTTCTTCAAATATTTCTCTATCAGGTAAAAATGTAACAGTAGTACCATGTCTATCTGTATTACCTATTTCGGTAAGCTCTGTAATTACCTTACCTCTTTCATAACGCTGTTTATAAATCTTTCCACCTGTCTCAACTATAACTTCAAGCCATTCAGAAAGTGCATTTACAACAGAAGCACCTACTCCATGAAGTCCTCCTGATACCTTATATCCGCCACCGCCAAACTTTCCACCGGCATGAAGCACTGTAAATACTACCTGAACAGCAGGCAATCCTGATTTTGAATTTATACCTACAGGTATTCCTCTCCCATTATCTACTACAGTTATAGAATTATCTTCATTTATAAATATTTCAATATGGCTACATTCACCTGCAAGTGCTTCATCTACGGAATTATCCACTATCTCATATACCAAATGGTGAAGTCCTTTAAGAGAAGTAGAGCCAATATACATACCCGGTCTTTTTCTAACCGCCTCAAGCCCCTCAAGTATTTGAATCTGATCAGCTCCGTATTCTGCACTCATTTTTTTACCTCACTTTTAATTATCTATTTTACCGCTGTTTATCTTATATATCCTGCTGTCAGCCTTTTTATTTTCAACAAATTCTTCAAGACCGGTACAGGTAATTATTGTTTGTATATCTCCTATACTCTCTATCAGATAATTTTGTCTGCTCCTGTCTAACTCTGAAAGTACATCATCTAATAACAAAATAGGATTATCTCCTGTTTTTTTCTTAAAAAGTTCTATTTCAGACAGCTTGAGCGAAAGAGCCGTACTTCTTTGCTGTCCTTGTGAACCGTATTTTCTCACATCATTTTTATTTATATAAAAAGTTATGTCATCTCTTTGAGGTCCTGTTAAGGTAGTTTTTTGATAAATGTCACTGTTTCTTCCTGATTTTAATTTATCCTCAAAATCTTTTTCATTAACATTAGGGTTATATTCTATTTCCAGCTCTTCTTTACCGCCTGTAAGCTTTTTATGAATAGGCTTTATTATTTCATTAAGTTCAGATATAAATTTTCTTCTGCTTTTTATAATATCCAAGCCTGTATTTACAAGCTGTTCATCCCAAACATCAAGAGTATCTGAAAGTCCTGTATCATAACTTATCTGCTTTAGAAGATTGTTTCTTTGCACAAGTATTTTATTATATTTTGATAGATTATACAAATATATCTTTTCTATCTGAGAAAGCTCCATGTCTATAAATCTTCTTCTCTCAGAGGGACCGTCTTTAATCATACTTAAATCTTCCGGTGAAAAGAAAATAAGCTGAACTATACCGAATATATCTGTTGATTTACGAATAGGAATACCGTCAACTGCCACCCCTTTTGATTTATTTTTTTTAAGATGTATATCTATCTTTCTATCCAGTTCATCTTTTTCCAAAATAACTCTTATATGGGCTTCCTCTCCTCCTATCTTAATCATTTCTTTGTCTTTACTGCCCTTATGTGACTTTGTAGTTCCGACAACATAAATAGACTCTAAAATATTAGTTTTTCCCTGTGCATTATCACCATAAATAATATTTAAGCCTTTATCAAACTCAATATTAATATTTTCTATATTTCTGAAATCATTAAGTGCCAAAGACTTAATTATCATTTATTTCAACCTTTATTTCTTCATTCTTAAAAGACACTATATCTCCCGGTACTATTTTCTTACCGCGTCTTGTATCTATCTGACCGTTTACAAATACCATGCTGTTTTGAATGGCATACTTTGCCTCTACTCCATTATCTACAAGACCTGCAAGTTTAATAAGCTGTCCCAGTTTAATATTATTATCTTTTATTTTTATAACCTGCATAGATACCTCCGGTTTTGTGTAATTAAATATCCTCAGGATTAAAATTTACAGGAAGAATTATATATAAATAACTTTCTTCTTTGTTTCTTATAAAACAAGGTGCTTTTGGGTTGAAAAGAAAAATATCTATATTTTCATCTTCAATTACCTTTAAGGCATCCATTACAAGTACAGGATTAAAACCTATTATTATATCTTTACCTTCTTTTGTGAGTTCTATGTCTGTATTCATATTTCCTACAGCGGTTTTTATACTTAGATTAATATTATTTTCTGTAATATTAAGTATTACAGGCTTTTTCTCTTTATCAGTAATAAAAGGAAGGGCTGAATCCATGTTTTCAAGCAATTCTCTTCTGTTAAGATTAATCTTAGTTTCATAATCGCTTGAAATCATCTGATCTACATTATAAAACTCTCCATCTATAAGTCTTGAATTGACAGTAGTATTGCTAAATTCAAAAACTATGTGTTTATTTGAAAAATAAATTATAACCTCATCGGCTATTTCACTTGAAAGAATTTTACTTATCTCACTTAAAGTTTTACCGGGAACAACTGCTTTTATATTTTCATGTTCTCCTTCAAGTTTTATTTTTCTAATAGATATTCTGTGTCCGTCAAGAGCTATAATCCTGAGATTATTATTATTTACTTCAAGTAATTCTCCTGTCATTACTTTCATATTTTCATTACTTGAAATTGAAAATATAGTCTGTCTTATCATTTCTTTAAGAGAGAATTGTGAAAGTGTTATACTTTTAATTCTTTCAATATTAGGTAAAACGGGAAATTCTTCTATACTTTGCCCTGATATTGTAAATACGGACTTACCACATTTTATAGTAGCTTTATAATTATCATCTGTATTAATTTCTACATTGCTGTTTGGAAGTTTTCTTACTATATCTGAAAAAAGTTTTGAATTAAGAGCTATACTTCCTTCTTTTATAATTTCACCGTTAACTATAGTTTCTATTCCAAGCTCCATGTCATTTGCAATTAATTTAATACCGTTTTCTACAGTTTTAATTACTATACATTCAAGTATAGGTAAGGTAGTTTTGGTAGAAATAGCTTTAATTACAATATTTATACTTTTAATCAAATCATTCTGATTTATTTTTATTAACATTAGGTTCTCCTTAGTAGCAGTTTTCCTCTAATCGAGTGGATAATTTCTATATAAATATAATATATACTTAGTAGTAGTAGGAAGCGTGGATATGGTTATAAGCTAAAAAAAGTGCATAAAACCGATATTTTGACAGTTTTATAAGATTGTGGAAAGTAAAAAAATACAAAATTTACTATTCACAGCTTACAAACATACTAATCCACCTTATCCAATATTTATCACAAAGTTATAAACAATATTTTTAAGAAGAAATAAGTTTTGTTATTACATCAAGCTTTACTGAAAGATCATTTTTATTTGCTTTCTTTTCAGCTTTAAGATCATCTTCTATTTTTTTTATACCATGAACTATTGTAGAATGATCTTTTTTACCAAGTTTAGATGCTATTTCTTTAAGTGAAGCAGGGGTAAGCTGTTTACATAAATACATAGCAATCTGTCTTGGATAAGCAACATTATTGCTTCTATTTGCAGAACATAGCTGATCCATTGAAAGCTCATAATGGTTTGCAACTACATCTATTATTGAATCTATGGTTATTATATTTTTTATATTTGGATTTATTATATCCTTTAGTGCATTTTTAGCTATATCAAGAGTAGCTTCGGTATTTACATTTACAAGTTTATTAAGTGCAGTTACCTTTTTATAAGCTCCTTCAAGCTCTCTTATGTTTGAATTGACATTTGTAGCTATATAGTCAAGAATTTCATAGCTTAAATGTTCATTTTCAAGTTCACATCGTTTCTTTAATATAGCCATTCTGGTTTCATAATCAGGAGGATTAATTTCTGAAAGCATTCCATTTCCGAATCTTGACCTTATTCTGTCTTCAATATCGGTAAAGTCTTTAGGTGGGCGGTCTGATGAAATTATAATTCTTTTTCCTGCCTGATAAAGTTCATTGAAAGTATGGAAAAATTCTTCCTGTGTACTCTTTTTACCTATAACAAATTGAATATCATCAATAAGAAGAGCATCTATGGTACGATATTTTTTTCTAAATTCCTTTGATGCAAGTACACCTTCTTTAATAGATTCAATTACTTCGCTTGTAAATTGCTCACTTGTAACATAAAGTACTCTCGCATCTTTTTGATTTTCAAGTATATAGTGAGCAATAGAGTGCATAAGATGTGTCTTTCCAAGTCCAACTCCTCCATATATAAATAGGGGATTCCATTTTGTATGAGGATCTTCTGCAACGGCAAGAGCAGCAGCAGTGACAAAACGGTTGTTATCTCCTATTACGAAGTTATCGAAGGTATAGTTAGGATTGAGGTTTGCACTTGCTGCTCTTTCCATAAGTTTATTGTTATTACTTTTTTCAGTATCATAATTTTCAACATCTTCTTTAGATATGAAATTAAGATTATATGATTTACCTGTAACAGCTTCTATTGAGTTCTTAATAAAAGCATAAAATTTTTCTTTAACATAAGAATCATTGTGCTGATAAACATCATCATCTAATAAAATAACAACAGTATCATCATTCTCATCATAGACCTTGAGAGGCTTGATGAATGTTGTAAATAATACCGGTTTTATCTCAAAATCATTTTCAAGCATTTCCAGTATTGCATCCCAGTTTTTACTGACTAATTGTTTCATAAGACAAAATACTCCTTTATAATATTATATTTTATCGCAAAACTAAGAAAAAAACAACCTAAGAAATTATGACTTATTCAAGTTATCCACAAAAAAATGTTGATAACTTGTGGAAATGTGATTAATTAAATATTATAAAAAAAGTTATCAACAGTTGTAGAATAAAATTATAAACACCGTTATATAGCAGTAGAAACAGATGAAAGTTATAAATATTAGATAAATCAACACTTATCCACAACTTATAAACATAATGTGGATAAGTGATTATATTATTGTAGAATAAATGTGGATAAGATTATTTATCAAATTCTATTTATGTAGAATTATAAAAAAGAAAGTTTTATCTTGATTTTTAGCTAACATGCTGATATTATAAGGGTTGATTGTATTTAATTGCTAAATTTAGAGTGAGTTAAGGAGGTGTACCAAATGAAAATGACATTCCAGCCTAAGAAGAGGCAGAGATCAAAGGTTCATGGATTCCGCAAGAGAATGAAGACAGCTGATGGCAGAAGAGTATTAGCTAGAAGAAGAGCTAAGGGTAGAAAGAAATTATCTGCTTAATCAGTTACAATAACAATAAGGACACAGGCCTTGCCGGTGTCCGTTTGTTTATCAGGGAAAAATATGTTACCTAATTCGTTGAAGAATTCGAGGGAATTCAAAAGAGTTTATGATTTTGGAAAATCCTATGCCAACAAATATCTGGTTATGTACATATACAATAATGAAACCGAAGAAAATAGAATAGGTATATCGGTTAGTAAAAAAGTTGGCAACAGTGTGGTGAGGCATAGAGCAACCAGATTGATAAGAGAAAGCGTAAGGCTTAACGAAGAAAAGATTAAAAAAGGTTATGACATTGTTATTATAGCCAGAGGAAGTATTAAAGATAAGAAATATAAAGATGTAGAGAGTGCTTATATTCACCTTTGTAAATTACATCACTTGCTTCAAAATGAAAGAGATGATTAGATTTGATAAAGAGATTTCTTATATTTTTAATAAAAATTTATAAAAACCATATATCTCCTTATAAAGGGGGCCCTGTATGCAGGTTTATTCCGTCTTGTTCAACTTATGCCGTTCAGGCTATTGAAAAGTATGGAGCCTTAAAGGGCTCTTATTTGGCTGTAAAGAGAATTATGAGATGTCATCCACTGTCAAAAGGCGGTGTTGATTTTGTACCTTAAAGAAAGATTTAGGAGGAAGGTAGTTTGATCCAACAAGTATTTGCACTGACACAGTATAATGGTGCTATAGTAGGACCTATTGCAAGGGTACTTGCATACATAATGAATGGGATTTATGCTGTATTTTCAGCGATTGGAATAGAAAATGCGGCTATATGTATTTTATTATTTACTTTTATAATGAGAGCTTTGATGATGCCTATGTATTATAGACAGCAGAAGGTAGGAAAACTCACTTCAAGAATGAGCCCTGAGCTTCAGGAGATATCTAAGAAATATAAAGGTAAGCATGACATGGAGTCAAAGAAAAAGATGCAGCAGGAAACACAGGCAGTTTATGAGAAATACGGCTCAAATCCATTGTCCGGATGTTTGCCTATTCTTATCACATTTCCTATAATGCTTGGTCTTTATAGAATAGTTCAGAGTATGCCGGCTTACATGCCTGCTATTAGAAGTTTATATGAGAGCATTGCCACTCCTATTATGGAGCAGCAAAATTATGCTGATATAATTACTAAAATAGCCGACAACAATACTGTAAAGTTAGTTACAGAAGGTGATAAGAGTGTAATATTAAATTCTGTTATAGATGTACTTGCCACTTTTAACCACGATAAGTGGGAAGCACTTAAAACAAGTTTTAGCGGTATTTCAAATGTAATAGCTGCTAATTCAGCTGAAATAGAACATATCAACAGTATATTCGGACTTTTTTCAATATCGGATGTACCGGGATTTACAAAGCCTTTTACTTTTATAGTTCCTATACTTGCAGGTGTACTTCAGTTTATAAACGGTAAACAGATTACAAATAATCAGCCACAGACAAATACTAATGATCAGGCAGCTGCTATTAATAAGAACATGATGAATTTTATGCCGTTTATGCAGGCTTTCTTTTGTCTTACCTTCCCGATAGGTATCGGTGTTTACTGGATTGCCGGTAGTATATTTATGATAATACAGCAGTATTTCTTCAACAAGTTACTTGAAAATGTAGATGTAGATGAAATGATAAGAAAGAATCAGGAAAAGGCTGCAAAGCTTCGTGCTAAAAGAGGAGAAGCACCTGTAGCTGAGAAGTTTAATCAGTTTGCAAATACTTCAACAAGATCAATAGCAAATACTAATACAAAGAAGATAGATGAAGATTCTTCATCAGAAACAGGTAAGAGTACTGAAAAGGGTATTACGATAAAAACAAAAAATAATTATAAGATTACGGATTATAAAAAGCGTGAGGGTGAATATAAGGCTAACAATATTTCAGATGTAGCCAATATGCTAAAGAGAGATTAAGTATTGGAGGGTAAATTATGAGTAATGAATGGATTGAAATTTCAGCAAAAACAGTTGATGATGCTATAAATGAAGGTCTTGTAAAACTTGGTACAACCAGTGATAAGATGGATGTGGAAGTGATTGAAAGAGAGAGTTCAGGATTTTTAGGTTTTATAGGAAGGCATGATGCAAAGGTAAGAGTAAGAATTAAAGAAGTTAAACCTGCTTCTGTACCGGAAAAAAATGTAGTTAAGGAAGAAAAGCCTGTTTCTGTAAGAAATAATAATGTTGAAAATAAGCCGGAAGAAAAACCTGTGACTGATATTCAGAGAAAGCCTAAAAAGAAATTTGATGAAATTGAAAAGAATGAACCTGTATCTGCCGAAAGACAGGAAAAGGCAAAAGCTGATGCGGTTAAATTCCTTACAGATGTGTTTAAGGCTATGAAGCTTGAAGCTTCTATAAATGTAGAATTTGATATTGCTGAAAATGAGCTTTCAATAGATGTAAAAGCGGAGGATATGGGTGTACTTATAGGAAAACGCGGACAGACTCTTGATTCTCTTCAATATATAGTAAGCCTTGCAATAAATAAGGACAGTAACGAATATGTAAAGGTTAAGCTTGATTCAGAAAACTATAGAATAAGAAGAAAAGAGACTCTTGAAAACCTGGCTAAAAACATAGCTTCTAAAGTAAAGAGAACAGGCAGACAGGTTTCACTTGAGCCTATGAATTCATTTGAAAGAAGGATAATTCATTCTGCTCTGCAGGGTGATCCTGATTGTGAAACCTTCAGCGAAGGAAATGATCCTTACCGTAAGGTAGTAGTTAAGCCGAAAAATGAGGGCAGAAGTTATTATAATAACAGATATAATAAGGGTTATGGTAAAAAGCCTTATGGAAGAAAGCCATATCATAAGAACGGTTATCATAAGAACTATACCAAAAAGTACGAAAGAGAAGATTATACTGACAAGGTAGATGTAGAAGAATAACTAAAAATTATTCCCTGTAGAACCGTATAAATGGTTTTACAGGGATTTTGTTGTTTATGGGGGAAAATTGTGATAGTATGAGGGTAGGAGTTTACAAAAAAAATAAAAATGTTCCGAAATGGGAATATTATTGTAAAATTTTAAAAAATATATTATTATAAGAATAATTTAATGAAAGGAGGAGGTAATATATTGATTCAGAGAAAAGAATTTTTAAATGAATTGATTAAATGGAAGAATGAGAAAGTAATTAAGATAATTACAGGAATGAGAAGAGCCGGAAAGTCTACATTACTTATGCAATATCAAGATTATTTAAGACAGAGCGGAGTAGAAGAAAACAGAATAGTATCTATTAATTTTGAAGAATTGGAGTATGAGGAACTTTGTGATTACAGAAAATTATATAATTATATAAAAGATAGATTGATAGAAGGTAAAATTACTTATATATTTTTAGATGAAATTCAAAAAGTAAAAGATTTTGAAAAGGTTATTGACAGTATTTATGTTAAATCAGGTACGGATATTTATATTACAGGCTCTAATGCGTACTTTCTTTCAGGTAATCTTGCTACATATCTTACGGGAAGATATGTTGAAATTTTAGTTTTACCTTTTTCTTTTAAGGAATATAAAGAAGTAGTTAATAAGGATAATGAAGGTGCTTTTTCAGATTATATGAAATATGGTGGTTTACCTTTTTTAACTTTAATGGAAAAGGATATAGACAAGGCTTATACTTATTTGGAAGGAATTTATAATACAGTTATAGTAAAGGATATTGAGGATAGAATAAATCTACAGATTACAGACAACGATAAAAGGAAAATATATGATATATCTTTATTGAAATTGATAGCAAAATATCTTGCAAGTGTTGTGGGAAGTCCTGTATCAGTTAGGGGTATAACAAATTATATAGTATCTTCAGGAAGAAAAGTATCACAAAATACAGTAAGTGATTATGTGGAAGCCCTAAAAGAAGCTTTTATTTTTTATGAAGTAAGTCGCTTTGATATAGTAGGAAAACAGATATTAAGTTCAAATAAGAAGTATTATATAGTAGATTTGGGACTTAGAAATTATATTTTACCACGCAAAAATTATGATTTGGGTTTTTCTATTGAAAATATTGTATATTTTGAATTATTAAGAAGAGGATATAATATAAATATAGGAAAACAAGATAAAGAAGAAGTAGATTTTATTGCCGTTAAAAATGGAATAATTACTTATATTCAGGTAACAGCAGATATGACAGCAAAAGAAACTTTTGAAAGAGAGATAAGACCGTTAAATATGATTAAAGATAACTATAAGAAAATAATTTTGACATTGGATAAACTTACTTTAGGTGATTATTCAGGTATTAAGGTAAAAAATCTGATGGAATGGTTGTTGGAGGATAGTATAAAATATTAAACTTTAAGAGAAGAGTGGAGTAATAATTATGAATGATACAATTACAGCGATTTCTACGGCAGTTGGGAATTCAGGAATAAGTATAATCAGAATTAGCGGAGATGAAGCCTTTAATATAGCCGGAAAGCTTATGAAATTATCTTCTACTGATGTAGAAAAAATAAAAACCCATACTATAAAATATGGACATATATATAATGAGACAGATGTAGTAGATGAGGTATTGGTTTCATTTATGAAGGGACCAAAGACTTATACAAGAGAAGATGTGGTGGAAATAAACTGTCATGGAGGTGCATTTATAACCAGAAAAGTACTTGAAACTGCAATAAATGCCGGTGCAAGACCGGCAGAGCCAGGTGAATTTACAAAAAGAGCCTTTCTTTCAGGAAGAATAGACCTTACACAGGCGGAAGCAGTTATGGATATCATAAGAGCAGACAGCGACTATGCCATAAAGAGTGCAGGCAGAAGGTTAAATGGCGGAATAGGGGATAAGTTAAAGCCTGTAAAAGACAGCATTTTAACTGATATGGCTTATATAGAAGCAGCCCTAGACGATCCGGAGCATATGTCACTTGACGGAAAAGCTGAAGAAATAAGGGAAAATGTAGTTAACAATATAAATGCTCTTAATAACATTTTGGAAAATGCCGGCAAAGGCAGGATAATTAAAGAGGGTATTAAGACCGTAATAGTTGGCAAGCCGAATGTAGGCAAGTCTTCATTTCTTAACTATATTTCGGGGGAAGAAGTAGCTATAGTTACGGATATTCCGGGTACAACCAGAGATGCCTTGCTTCAAAATGTAAGTCTAGGGGATATCTCACTCAATATTGTGGATACGGCAGGAATCAGAGAGACTGACAATGAGATTGAGAGAATGGGAATAGAGAGGGCGAGGGAGCATTTAAGCGATGCTGACCTTGTACTTATGATAATAGATGTATCCAAGCCGCTTTCTACCGAGGACAAGGAGCTACTTACTGAAATAAAGTCAAAAAAGACTGTACTTATATTAAATAAAACAGACCTTGAAAGAGGTTTAACTGATGAGGAATATAAGGAATTTTCAGAGTTTAACCTTGTTGAAATTTCAGCAAAGAAAAGGATTGGAATAGAAAGGCTGACTGAGATTATTAAGGAAATGTTTTTTAATGGGGAGCTTGATTTTAACAATGAAATTTATCTTTCCAATCTTAGACAGGAAGGTGCTATAAGAAGGGCAAAAGAAAGTCTTAATATGGTACTGGAGTCCATAGATTCAGGTGTTTCTGAGGATTTTTATACTATTGACCTTATGAATGCTTATAATGCCATCGGAGAAGTTACAGGGGATACTACCAGTGAGGATTTGGCTGATAAGATATTTAAGGATTTTTGTATGGGAAAGTAGAAAGGAGAAAAACTATGCCATTTATTAATTCAAAAATTACAAAGAAGATTACAAGAGAAGAGGAAGTTGTAGTAAAAGAAAAACTTGGAAAAGCCATTGAACTTGTACCGGGTAAGAGTGAAGCTTGGTTTATGTTAAATTTTGAGCCTGAGAGCCATCTTTATTTTAAGGGCAGTAATGAGAAAGATATAGCTTATGTTGAGGTAAATGTATTCGGAAATGAGAATAGGGAGGCTTTCAGTAATTTAACTGCTGAGATAACAAAGATTTTTAATGAGGTTCTCGGAATAGAACCTGAGAGAATTTATGTAAAGTATGAGACAACTACTAACTGGGGCTGGAATGGAAGGAATTTTTAATGGAAATTGAGATATACAGAAAACTATGTGCCGAATCAAAATCCAAATTATAGTTGTCTAATTTTTGGATATAGCATAAATGGAAAGATTTTGCATATAGTTGCAGGATGTGATAATATGAAAATATATGTGATAACTGTGTATTATCCTGATACAAAGAAATTTGAAGATGATTTAATGACAAGAAGAAAGAGGTGATTGATATGTGTATGTATTGTAAAAATACTACAACAGTAAAGAGTAAAACAACACATGTTGTAAATTATAATAATTGTATTATTGTTGTAAAAAATGTTCCTTGTCTTGAATGTGAACAGTGAGGATAAAAGACTTACTGCAAGCAGACAGGGACAGCTTGAGTATTTTATTACAATGAATTATGTGGATAAGTACATCAAGTCAGGTGATAAGATACTGGAAATAGGGGCAGGGACGGGGAGATATTCCATAGTACTTGCAAAAAATGGTTATGATGTTACTGCGGTTGAGCTTGTGGAAAGTAATCTTGAAGTCTTAAAGAAAAATGCCGAAGGTTTGGAGAATATATCAGCTTTTCAAGGTGATGCACTTAATCTTGACAGATTTGATGACAATACCTTTGATGTAACCCTTTTATTTGGACCTATGTATCATCTATATGAAGAAAAAGACCGGCATAAGGCTTTAGATGAAGCAATTCGTGTAACAAAGCCTGATGGAGTTATACTTGTAGCATTTTTATCTGTACATGCAATTATGATGAGTAATTATCTTTCAGGCAATTTTAAAGAGGGCTTTATAGCTAATTTTGATGAAGACTATAAGGTTAAGCATTTTACAGAGCAGGCATTTACAGGCTTTGATATAGCAGAATTTGAAGAAATGTTTGAGACTAAGCCTGTGGAATATATAACTACGGTTGCAACAGACAGTATTTTTGAAATAGCTGAGAGAAATCATGATTTTAAAATGTCTGATGAAGATTTCAGCCTGTTTTTGAATTATCAGATAAATATTTGTGAGAAAAGGGAAATGCTGGGGTTTTCCAGTCATTTGCTGTATATTTGCAGAAAGAAGTAAAAGGATAAGGTATTTATAAAAAAGTAAGGATTAATTTATATGAATGAAACAATAAATGTAAATAAAAAGGAATATACTATTATAAAGCTGCTTGGAAAGGGAAAAGGAGGCTATTCCTACCTTGTTAATAATAATGGGATCTTATTTACATTAAAGCAAATCCATCATGAGCCTTGTGAGTATTATCAGTTTGGTAATAAAATTGAAGCTGAATTAAGAGATTATGAAAGACTTTCACAGATTGGTCTTATGTTACCGAAACTTATTTATTGCGATAAGGAAAAGGAAATAATTATCAAAGAGTTTATAGATGGAAAAACCATTGTAGAAATAATAAAAGATGGTGAATTTAAGGAAGATTATCTTAAACAGGTTATAAAAATGCAGAAAGTATGTAGGAATAATAACCTGAATATCGACTGGTATCCCACTAACTTCATTGTTCAAAATGGGGTGTTGTATTATGTTGATTATGAATGTAACCAATATATGGATGAGTGGTCATTTGAGAACTGGGGTAGTAAATATTGGTCGGATACAGAAAAATTTAAGGAAGCATTTGGTAAGGAAGAAAATGCGTAAGATAATACGGAAGTAAGGTATAATAATGGAGAAATATAAACCACCTTTTATAATTACAGATGAGATATTGATGTATGTATCATCTATTTCAGAAAAAATAGGACGGATTACTGCAACCGGTAATCTTGACACAAGACCGTATCTCAGAAGAAATAATAGAATAAAATCTATTCATTCATCACTTAAAATTGAAGCAAATTCACTTTCTCTGGGACAGGTTAGAGACGTAATTAATGGTAAGACTGTATTAGGAGAGCAGAAAGAAATTCAAGAGGTTAAGAATGCTTACGCTGCCTATGAGCATTTATCCGAGATTAATCCTTATGATATCAAGGATTTAAAAAAAATTCATGGAATTATGACAAAATATATTTTGAGAGAATCAGGTGAATTCAGAACCGGTGAAGAAGGTGTATTTAATGGTGAAGAATGTATATTTATGGCACCGCCTGCAAAGTTTGTTCCACAGCTTGTAAGTGAGCTTTTTGATTGGATGAAGAAAAATCATAATAAGATACATCCGCTTATAATGAGTTGTATATTTCACTATGAATTTGTGTTTATTCATCCATTTTCAGACGGTAACGGCAGAATGGCGAGATTGTGGCAAACGGTTATTTTGTCTAAGTGGAAAAAGATATTTGAATATATTCCTATTGAAAGTCAGATAGAGAAATTTCAGGAGGAATATTATGATGTGATTGCTAAGTGCCATATAAATGGAGAATCTACAGTTTTTATCGAATTTATGCTGTTACAGCTTGATAAAATTTTGGATGATATTTCTATTCAGCTTAACGAAACTAATGGGTATATTTCGGAAACTGTTAAAAAGTTGCTTGATGTGATGGAATATGATATTCCATACACAAGTAAGACACTTATGGAAAAGCTTGGCTTGAAATCAAGAGAGGGATTTAGGAAGAATTATTTAAGTCCTGCAATAGATATGTGTGTTATTAAAATGACAAATCCGGATACACCAAGAAGCAGAAATCAGAGATATATCAGAGTTTAAATTAATGAAAAATGGTGATAGTATAATGGATGTAAAAGAATTTTGGATGGATGTGCTGAAACAAAATAGAGAAAAACTTATAAGCTATTTTCATAAAGATGCTATAATTCGTTGGCATTGCAGTAATGAACTTTTTACAGTTTCTGAATATATAAAAGCCAACTGCGAATATCCGGGAGAATGGAAAGGTAAAATTGAACGTATAGAAAAAGTTGAAAATATGATAATAACAGCTGTAAAGGTTTATCCTGTGAATAAAAGCAGCTCTTTTCATGTTGTAAGTTTTATAAAAACAGAGAATAATTTAATTACTGAAATGGATGAATATTGGGCAGATGATACTGAAGTACCTGAATGGAGGCATAATATGGGAATAGGGAGGTATATAAATAAGCTTTAGAATATGAAATAATAGATTTTGTTGAGGTAAACTATGGATAAAATTTTAATTATTATTGTACTTTTTGGACTTGGAATATTTTTCATAGGAAAAATGTTTAATCCACCGGTTGGACCTAAATATAAGTTAAAGTCAGTGGTTTTTAATCCGGACAATAATGAGATTTTAAGAGAGCTTGGAAAACTGATTTTTATATCAAAGGGAAAAAGAAAAATTATTTTGCCAACCGAATTTGATTTATGGACAGAGGCTAAAATTTTTGAAAATGGGATTGTTTTAAAGAAAAATAAAAAAGAAAGGACAATATTTTTCGGTGAATTATCTTCTATAGAGCCTTTCTTAGTTAATTCATTATTTGTAAAAGGTAAATATTTTGGATATTCATTTATATTGAGAAATAAAAAAGAGAAAATAGATTTAAAAAGCTGTGATATGAATGATTTAGATGTGTTTATTGATGAACTATGTAAATTATTTTCGCAGGAAACAGAAAAGGTGATAATAAAGGAGGTAGTATGAAAACTTTTATAAAGAAATATTATGCTTATATTTTAGTAATGCTTGCATTTTATGTGGCAGTACCGTTGTTATGTAGGGATACGGGCAGTGCTATATTTACACTGCTTTGTCTTTTACCGGTTATATTATTTATACTTTCACTTGTATATGCCAAAATGAATGGATTTAAATGGTATTTATCAATTATAATCGGTTTACTGTGGCTTCCTGTTATTATATATTTTAATGAATCTGCAACAATATATGCTCTTATTTATGGAGTTATAAGTTTTGTTGGACAGGGAGTAGGTTTTTTGGTGAATAAAATACTAAATAATGGAAAATAGACTGATTAAAATATCGTAATTACTTTAGTAATTAATATAGAAAAAACTGTTGTTTGAGAAAGGAATTAAATATGTCATCAAGTAAGGAATATTTGAATTTTATCCTTGAGCAGTTATCTGAATTAGAGGATATTAGTTACAGGGCTATGATGGGAGAATATATTATATACTACAAGGGTAGAATAGTTGGTGGAATATATGATGACAGATTGCTTGTTAAACCTGTAAAATCAGCAATTGACTATATGCCGGATGCAAAATATGAACTTCCTTATGAGGGGGCAAAAGCGATGTTGCTTGTGGATAATGTGGATAACAGGAAATATTTGACGGATTTATTTGAAGTTATGTTTGATGAATTGCCGGTTCCTAAGGTAAAAAGGAAGAAGTAGTTAGAGTTATTCAGATTGGAATAAAAATATATGAAAAGAGAAGAATATCTTATAAACCCTACAAAGGCTTCATCTTTGACATACCGGAAAACAAATGAAATTAAGCTGTCTTCGAATATGTTGATATTAAATGATGAGGACTTTGATAAAAGTCTTTTAAGTGAGTATGAAGATAGGTTTTATTTTAAAATGTTTCATGATTTGAAATATATAGAAGAGGTTAAATTGCCTGTTTCCATGGAATTTGTTGATTGTACTATCAAAGAATATGCAAATCATATAAATGAATGTTATGCTGATGAAGGAATCTCTGATGAAGAATTGGGAAAATATCAGACAAGGGCAGTATTTGATAAAGAATTATGGATAGCTTTGTATGATAATGAAAGAGAGAAAATAGTTGCAACCGGAATAGCTGAGTTTGATAGAATAATTAAAGAAGGCTCTCTTGACTGGATTCAGGTTTCAAAAGAGTATAGAAAACAGGGATATGGGAAAATAATTGTATGTGAGCTGTTAAATAGATTAAAGGAAAAGGCTGATTTTGTAACAGTTTCAGGAAGAATAGATAACGAAACAAAGCCTGAAATTCTTTATAAAAAATGCGGCTTTACCAAAAAAGAAATTTGGCATGTGTTAAGGAAAAAGAGTTTACGGGAAGGGTAATTGTTATATAATTCTGAAACTATAATGATAGATGATTAAATTTAAAACTATGGGAGATTATATGGGAACATTTTTATCTGAAATAAAACAAAATTTATGCAGTAATTCACTTGTTTGGATAAAGCCGATAGAAAATGAAACTGACCTTTGGTATGCGGTAGAAGAATGTAAGATAACAAGTGAACAGATGGAATATGTAAATCCTGCAAGTTTTTCAGTAGGAAGAGCATATTTAGCTCCTGAAAATAATGTACCTTGTGTTATTTACAATAATGAAAATAAAAGAGTGGGATTTATTTCGTTTAGGAAAATAGTACTTAATAAAAAAGGTTTTAATTGGAGTTTTTATATAGATAAGAATTATCAGAATAAGGGTTTAGGAAGGGCAACCGCAGAGTGTGCGATAAAAACTTTGCAAAAATTGGACAGCAATATGCCGATTTTCCTAACTACAGAACAAAATAATGAGTTGGCTCAGAGATTATATATTTATTTAGGATTTAAAAAAGCTGATTTCTTGGATGGAGATGATTTGGTATTTGTGTATGAATAATTTATTAGGAGGCAAGGTATGAATATAGGATTATCAAGATTTCGTGTTAAAGAGGGTAAATCTTCTGTGGTAGATGAATGGATGAATTTCTTAAATGAAAACATGGAGGAAGTTTTACTTACTTTGGATGGGGAAAAAATGTATGTAGAAACTATATTTAGGGAGAGAGATGGAGATACAGAGTATCTTTACTGGTATTCTATTCAGGGAGAAAATGGTATTAGAGTAGAGGAATCTGATTATTTGGTAGACAAGAAACATCTCGAATATTGGAATGAATGTATTGATAATGGCTATAAAGTAGATATGTCTATGCAGGTATCAATGATTCCCAAACATATAGCAAAGTTAATGGCAGATGTCGTAAAGTAATAGATTTAGATTATAATATGCCGGGTTATTATAAATCAGAATGAAGGTAAGGTAAAATGTGTATAGAATGTTACTCAGATAATAATAGAATTACGCCATTATTAAATCCACTTGATTGTCTTAAAAATCATACTCAGTATATTTGCGGAACCTGTGGGAGATGTATTTGTATAGAAAATAATCCAAAACGCGGATTGCAGAGATGGAACTTTCCTTTTAAAAGCTTGGATATTGCTAAGTTGTATCTGCGTACGGCTGATTATACGATGAAAAAATCTTGCGGTATTTATGAGATAAAAAATGAAAAGGGCAGAGCGTCCTACAAAATTTTTCCTGATAACAAAGATTTAGAATTATATCTGAAAAATAATAAAGGAAAAGTTTGTGAAACTATAAAACCGGCTTTTATGATAGAAGAATATAAGGAGTATGAGACTACTGAGGTGAGAAAACTAAATTCCGATGAAATAGAAAAGTATATGTCTGAGAGATAAAAAAATGAAAATTATACATTTTGAAGAAAGCTATCGGGATGACTTAATCTTTATGATTTTGCAGGCTAAGGATGCTTTGGGTAGAAAACCGGGCTTAAATGAAGACCTGTTAGATATAAAATCTCATTATTTTGATAAGGGAGGCAGGTTTTGGATTGCCATTGATGAAAATGACAGAGTTATAGGAAGTATTGGATATATGAGAGTTGATGGCACAAATGAAGCGTTTATCCATAGATTATTTGTGAAGGTGGTAGAGAAACATAAAGGATTAGGGACTGCTTTACTTATGACGGCAGAAGAGTATATGAAAAATAATAAAATCTTGGTTTCAAAAGTTCATCTTGGTTCACCAAAAAGCAGATTGGATTGAGTCTTATTCCTTTTATCTAAAGCATGGATATGTGGAATATGAAGAGAGATATATGAGAAAATTGCTGTAGTGTATGAAATATACGTAAGGGATGTTGTATATTTAAAATGTTTCACGTGAAACATTTTAATCATTCAGAGGAAATTAAAATGAGAAAAAATAAAATAAAAGTTTTAATATTAGTATCAGTATTAATTTTGAGCAGTTGCTGCAAAACAGGATATAATAAGGTTAAGTATCCTTATGTACAAGAGTATGTTGTGGGCAAGGGAAATATAAAAGGAAGTGTTGATATAGAAAAATATGTTACCATAAGCAAAGATTTTGAAATAGGGGCAAATAAGGATGGATATGCAGTATTTAAAAATCCTGAGAAAGCATTTGATAAATTATTTGAACTATATGCTGATGGAATAAAACTAATTCAGAAAGAATTTGATTTAGAACCTTTGTCAGCTGATAACTATGATTGGTATAAAATATATGGAGCGCAAGTAGAGAACGGGACAGATGAAGAAAAATCACAGGCTAATTTCATAAGTCAGTTTATTGATATATATGAAAATAGTTTTAAAAGTGAGTGATAAATTTGAAGTTATCGAGGTGAAATATGCAAGATAAAAAAGGTTTTGATTTATGGGCAGATGATTATGATAAGAGTGTAGGTTTGTCTGACAAATACGGCTCGTATCCTTTTGCAGGCTACAAATCTATTCTTAATGTAATCTATAATCGTGTTATTCGTTCATCTGCGAAGACTGTCTTAGATATTGGGTTTGGAACAGCAGTACTGACTTCAAGATTATATGAAAATGGCTGTACGATTTACGGACAAGATTTTTCAGATAGAATGATTGAAATTGCAAAAGAGAAAATGCCTAAAGCAAGTTTGTATGAAGGCGATTTTTCCAATGGCTTGGTGGAGCCGATACAGAAACAAAAGTATGACGCGATCATTGCTACATATTCTCTCCATCATCTTACAGACTTTCAAAAAGTAGATTTTATTACATCATTATTTATGCTGTTGAACGAGGGAGGATGTATATATATCGGAGATATAGCATTTGAAACTCGTTCATTACTTCAAGAATGTATGCGGATTGCGGCAGATGAATGGGACGATGATGAAATGTATTTTGTATGGGATGAGCTAAAAGGTCAATTTCCAGAAATGCGATTTGAAAAAATGTCTGACTGTGCAGGACTTATCACCTTGCAAAAATAACTTCCAGTTTATCTTGATATTCGAAATAAATATTTTTATTGAGAATCAAAAAATACTAAAACATTATCTAAAATAAAGAGGTATTATATATGGAAACAAGAGAATATTTTAAGGATATAGGATATAAACCGTTTTTATTTTATGTTGTTTTTGGAGTTACAGGTGAAAAATTGCAGGTGTCAAAAAGCAGAAATCATGTGGATGTATTCCCGGATGATTTAGAAATTCATTCATTATGCAGAACTAATCATGCAGAATATATAAATGGATTTTTTGAAGGAATCTTAGGCAAGATATTAAAGGAAGCAAACAGAGAACTGTATGAAAAATGTTTGAATACTGAAGATTGTGCAGTCATTAAGGGCTATATTAAAGATGATTCTAACCTTGAGTATATGAGAAATGTTATCGGAATTGTTCAAGCTTTTGTTGAACAGGGAGCAGTCGGAGTACTTGATTTGTTGACTTTTTCAATGTATGCTCCAAAAGAATGGGAAGAAAACTTATTTGACAGGGAAATTACTGCAAAAAACAATGTAGTTATATTGCTGTCAGAAGAACAAGATAAGTATTGGATGCATACAAGAGGAATGGCAAAATTTGGAAGACCTGATTTTAGTTTGCATAATGTAGATAAAAATACCATTGATAAATGTAAGGTAATTCTTGATTATATGATGATACACTGTATTAAGGGAGAGTTTTTTAATAGTGAATTTATAATAAATACAAAAAATGGAGATACTTATAAGGTCAAGAGCAAATTTGTTGATGATTTTGAAAATGATGACTTTAACAATGCATATTGTGAGATAGATATAGGTTAAAAATTGACTTCAACC
This sequence comes from uncultured Catonella sp., assembly GCA_963539695.1. Taxonomy (GTDB): domain Bacteria; phylum Bacillota; class Clostridia; order Lachnospirales; family Lachnospiraceae; genus Catonella. Next base: position 30,612 of record CAUTOC010000002.1, read on the forward strand.
TTTTTTTGAAAATATCAACAAAATGTTTCACGTGAAACATTTTGTCGATAGTACGATTATGAAATTAATGTTTGATTTTATCATTTGTTGTTTTAATAAATTTGAATTTGTAGAGGCAGAGTATGAATATTTCAGAAATGAATTTGAATGATATTGAAAGTGTTTTGAATTTATATATTGATGTGGGTGTCAAAAGTATTTGACACCTAATGATACAGGATTGCTTCGGCTTCACCTCTCGCAATCCTTGCAAAAATATTCGTAATCCGCTCATTTTTTTGCAAAAAATGGCTACTTACTCATATTTTTTGCGTGTCAAAAGATAATAAATTCTCTTGCAAGCAAGCTTGAATCGAATTTTTATACTTTTGACACTTGTATCATATATTAATTATTATAATAACTATGAAAACTGTTGCTGGACTGAGAAAACAGCAAAAAAAAGGATTCAACAAGTATTATCTATGATTGATTCCTTCTCATTAATAATGAAAAATGAACAAGATATTGTAATTGGTTTTGCTATGGGATATTTTAAACAGTATGATGATATTGTAGGATATTCCTTGGAAGAAATTATTATTTCTGCTGATTATCAGCATAAAGGTTTTGGAAGCATATTGTTAAAAGAGATTGAGACAAAAGTTAAAGAGAAGGGGGCTTATTGCGTAGAATTACAGGCAGTAAATGATGAATTACATGAAAAATATTACAATAAAGCAGGATATAAAAATGCTGCTAATTTTATAATGAAAGTAAAATGGTTTGAATAAGATAACCTCGTTTTATAAAAGTTAAAAATAAAATACCGTAGGATAGAATTATGAAAATATTGGAAATTAGTAAAAATAAAAAACAGTATATGGAGCTTCTGTTTCTTGCTGATGAGCAGGAAGATATGATTGATAAATATATCAATAGGGGAACAATGTATATTTTAGAAGATAACGGTGTTAAAGCTGAATGTGTAGTCACAGATGAGGGAAATGGGATTCTTGAAATAAAAAATATTGCCACTAATCCAAAGTTTCAGGGGATGGGTTATGGCAAAAGCCTGATTGATTTTGTTGCTAATAAATATAAAAATAAATTTTCTATATTACAAGTTGGTACCGGGGATAGTCCTGCAACTATTGGTTTTTATATAAAGTGTGGATTTTCTCATTCACATATTATCAAAAATTTTTTTACAGATAATTATAATCATCCAATATACGAAGAAGGAGTTAAATTGGTTGATATGATATATTTGCGTAAAGTTTTATAAATTCAAAGTTGTGGAAATAGAAAAATATTTATAATAGTATGTGTTTGTAAAAGAGAATGAGAAATAGGAGGTTAAGACTGATGATTGTTTTAATTACAGGTGCATCACACACAGGAAAGACAGCACTTGCTCAAAAATTGCTTGAGAAATATAAATATCCGTATTTTTCAATTGACCATTTAAAAATGGGTTTGATTCGCAGTGGTTATACGGAGCTAACTCCGATGAGTGATGACAGGGAACTTACAAAATATTTGTGGCCAATTGTGTGTGGGATAATAAAAACTGTTATAGAAAACAAGCAAAATCTTATTATTGAAGGCTGTTACATTCCTTTTTCCTGGGCAGATAGTTTTGAAAAAGAATATCTTGATAATATAAGATACTATTGCCTTGTAATGAGTGAAAAATACATAAAAAATCATTTCTCTGATATAAAGAGATATGCTAATGTTATTGAAACTCGTATAGATGATGAATGGTGTACTTTGGAAACTATGTTGGTTGATAATGCACAGATGTTGGCAGATTCAAAAAAATACAAGGCTAATTATGTGCTTATTGATGATGAGTATGAAATAGATATTGATTTATAGTTTTATATTTATTGGATAATAGGTTGAGTATACAATAGATAAATTTGCTATATTTTAGAAAAAAGTAAAAATAGGTTAATAGTTGATGTTTTTAGTTTATTATTTAAAATTGTAAATTTGAATTTGAAGAGGTGTTAAAATGGAAAAATGTGTTTATATTATTTCCGGACCTCCGGGAGTTGGGAAAAGTAGTGTCAGCAATGAATTAGCGTATACTTTTAATAAAAGTGCTGTTATAGAAGGAGATAGTATTTATTTAATGATTAGAAGTGGCTTAGTAGCACCCTGGGAAGATGACGGCTATTATATGGATTTATTTTGGGATAACATAATTAGTATTACTAATAATTTAGTTGATAGGGATATTACAGTAATAATAGAATATGTGATATTTGAGGAACAAATTAAAAAAAATAAAGAATTCCTAAAGAAGAAGCAAATGAGATTAAAATATTGTGTTTTATTGGCAGAAGAACAAACTCTTAAAGAAAGAGATTTATCCAGAGAAGAAATACAAAGAACCGGTGATTTATCAATTAAATCAAGAAATGAATTCTTATCTAAAAATATTAATAAGAATAATTTGCTTTATACAGATAATTTAGATATTAAGGAAACTGCAAATATAATAAAAACATCAAATAGATTTGTTGTTTAAGAGATAAAAATAAAATGTTTCACGTGAAACATTTATATATAAAACATTATTTTATGAATTAAAGGAAAGAAAAATGTTAACCAATTTATTATTAATAGGAGGTTCAGATGGACCAACAAGCATATTTCTAGCAGGTAAAATGAATTTTGGTTGGATGAATGTATTTGGGCTGATAATTATAGTTTTATTTCTTATTCCAAACATTATTTACAAGATAAAAATAAAAAATCATCAAAAACTAAATATTAATAAGTTTATGAAAATTTTAGAACAAATTGGTCAATATGGTTGTATGTTTCTTATGGTATTTGATTTTGGAATGGGTGAGTTGGGATTTGGCTCTATTGAGGCATTCTTAGTTTATGCTTTTGGAAATATTATTTTGCTTATTCTTTATTGGATACTGTGGATGTTATATTTTATCAAGGAAGCATGTTGGAAAAAGATTACATTGGCAGTGATGGGCACTTGTCTGTTCCTGTTAAGTGGAATAACAATGATGTACACTCTTTTGATTATATTTGGTATAATATTTGGAATAGGACATATATACATTGTAAGTAAAAATAAGCCAAAATTAAAGGGGTAAATTTATGAAAAGAGTTATTATATTACTAACCTGCATGATTTTGATATTTAATATAACAGGATGTAAAGAAGAAGTTACTGTAAAGAAAACAACAGAAGGAAATCGCAAAACCTATAGTGAAATGAGTGATGGTAGTTGGACTTGTGGTAATCATACATATAAAAATTGTCTTGAAATAAGTGGTAGAATACCTAATGCTGCTGTAGACACGACCTTTGTATATTTAAGTAATCTTGAGGAGATAACTTTTGAACAGGCGTGGAAGGATTACGGATTTAGCAGTAATATGAACGATTATTTTTCTTTGGAAGATGCTGTACTTGTAGATGTTAGGGATGAATGAAAAATTTAATTTTATGGAGGAAGAGTTATGAAATCTATATGGAACAGTTGGTTAAAGCAGGCGGTTTTCCTTTATTCCTCTTTATATACAGTTGCGACAATTTTTAATAGCGTGTTATATCTTTTAAATGGATATTACGAAGATCCTAATGGAAATTGGCATGAATTGGATAGAGCTATAATTGTATTTATTATCACCCTTGCATATATCATGGTTAAAACTCTGAAACTTAGAAATTATTGGTTAAAGACTCTCGTGGTATATATTCCTACACTACTGCTAGTGTTTGTGTATATTTGGGTAACAGGGCTTAGAGAACCGCTTGCAACCACTGCATATAGAGATATATTCATAAATTATACAATAGGTTATACGACTGCTTCTGTAGTTGGATGGTTTAAAACTTTCATTAAGCGTGAGAATATAGAAAACAATTAGCTTCAATCAAGCTGTAAATAAGTGTAAAATTAGATTATCGAAAAAGAATATTATGTGAAGTTATGTGGATAAATTGATTAGAGAGTAAATCAAAAATCAGTAAGTATTTAAAAGTGGCTTAGTTGTAGGGAGAAACATAGGATGAATTTTATAGACAAAGCATTTGAACAAAACTTAAAAGGTGATGATTTCTTGTAGGCAATGGCAGATATTTATTCAGAGCCGGAAGTATATAAAGAATTAAAAAAATATCCACGCTTTGTTGCAGATGTTCTAAAAAATGCTAAAAAATTATATGTTTTGGATGACGGTAGTTATGATAAGGAGTATAATAATCTTAGCAGTCACCTTGCTTTAAATAATGATTATGATGGATTTTGGGATATGGTAAGAGCATATATTGACAGAAATTTAAGCTGATTAATTTATTGAGGGAGTTTTTTGATATAGACAGTATATTTGAAAGTGAAGGTATATTATAAGAATGGAAGTAGGAAAAACTTATATTGTTAAAAAGGATATTTTTAGTTTTAAAACAGGAGAAGTTTGGTCTTTAGTTGATGAAAGTTATCAGTTTTACTATGGAGAACATAACTTTACTTTCATTAATGAAGAGAAACAGAGTAAGTCGATGATTTTGCATGATGGCTCGAGTAGAGAAATGGAAATATATTGTCATTTGGAAGATTATTTTGAAGAATAGCAACTTGATAATATAAATTTTAATCTATGGGAGGAGGAGAAAATGAAGGTAGGAATTATTGGAGCGGGGAATATAGCAAAAACATTGACAAAGACAATGCAGCAGATGAAGGATGTTGAAGTTTATGCTATTTCTTCCAGAAGTAAAGAAAAAGCGGAGGAATTTCGCAGAGAATTTTCACTTTTTAAGGATTATGGGAGTTATGAGGAATTGGTAAATGATGAAGAGGTTGAAATGGTTTATATTGCAACACCTCATTCCCACCATTATGAACACATGAAACTTTGTATAGAGCATAAAAAAGCAGTTCTTTGTGAAAAAGCCTTTACTTTTAACAGTGAAGAAGCAAGAGAAATAGCAGAACTTGCAAGAGAAAAACAAGTTTATGTTGCAGAAGCTATATGGACAAGGTATATGCCGTCAAGAAAAATAATTGATGAAGTAATAAGTTCGGGTATAGTAGGGAAAATAAGCATGATGACATGTAATCTTGCCTATGATATTGATGATAAAGAGAGAATAATAAGACCGGAACTTGCAGGCGGAGCTTTACTTGACCTCGGTGTATATGGATTAAATTTCATCGTCATGCACTTTGGAAAAAATATTGAAAGAATGGATGTTTCTGTGGTAAAGACGGAAACAGGGGTAGACGGAAAACTAAATATAAGCTTGATTTACAAGGATAAATTCATGGCAGTAAGTACGCATGGAATTTACGGATGCTCTGATAAAAAAGGCATATTCTATGGGGAAAAAGGCTATATTGTGGTAAATAATATCAACAACCCTGAGAGTATTGATGTGTTTGATGATAAAAATGAATTAATAAAGCATATTTCTTTTCCGGAAAAAATCAGCGGTTATGAGTATCAGATAACGGAAACGGTCAACTGTATTCGTGAAGGAAAGTTAGAGAGTAGTTCTATGCCGCTTTCTGAAAGTGTTTATATGATGGAATTGATGGATGAAATAAAGAAAAAATTTTAGATAATAAATATACAGACAGTGGGAGTGACATAGATGGGAATTTTAACCGAAAAACAAATAGAATACGGATTTGATTATTTTCATAAAGATGAACCACAGAGCAAATGTATAGTGGAAGTATCTGAGTATAATGGAGAAAGTGAGCTTACAATAAACTGTACCCAATTAGGTGACAGCTTTACACCTAAGTATAAGAGTGCAAAAGAGAAAAAGCGTGTATTACAGGAATGGTGTGATTTTTTACAAAGTAATAAGACGGTATTTACTGAACTGTCATTTTGTACGAGGATGCCTAAAGAGTTATTCGATGCTGTTTGCAAGCAGGAAAATCTTAGGAAATTACATATTAAATGGGGCGTATATTCTGATATTTCTAAGCTTGCAAATCTTAATAAACTTGAGTATTTACAACTGGGTTCAGGTGCAAGTGTAGAGAGTATAGAGCCTATTACAGAATTAAAAAACTTAGTAGCTTTATCAGTGGAGAATTTTCAAAAAATTGAGGATTACAGCTTGCTTACCAAGCTTAAAAATTTGGAGAGCCTTTCCATTGAAGGAGACGGACTTGGCCCTAAGTATATTCATGTTAATTCGCTGGAGTTTTTGAGTGATATGAAGCAATTAAGATTTTTCAGATTTTTAACTGCAAGGTTAAAAAGTAAAGATTATACTCCTGTTTTAAGCCTTGAAAATGTAGAACATTTAACACTGAGACCATGTAAAGAGACAAAAAAATTATATAGTGAAATGATTAAACTTCCAAAATTAAAATATGGTCTATTAATCAGTAAGCCGGAATTATATGTTAAATAATGATTGGGCAAAATTTGAGAATTGATAGTATTTTTATACTATGAATTTATAAACTGAAGGAATTGAGAAAGGCGGTATTATGAACGAGTTAAGAGAAAAAACTTTGGTTACAGCTAAAGAAGAGGTATAGAAATATTAAAACAGAAAATATTTGAAGGGGTTTATAATGAATAATCAAATGGATTTTGTACTACCTGCTTTATATGATAAGTTTTTATCAGAAATGGGTGAGGATGGAGAATTTATAATAGAGAATACCGGTATCATTTTATATTCAAAGGCAGATTTGGTGGAAAGAAATACTACTTATCAGATAGAAGAATGGGAGCCGGATTTTTTTATGATTGGACAGGACGGTGACTTGGCTTTCTTTATAAAAAAAGATGCTGATGATACTATTTATATGAATGATTTGGGAGCTTTGGGTTCGATTGAAATGAAGCGTACAGCCTCAGATGTGTATGAGTTTGTTAAACATTCAGGTGAAGATTTAAATGTATTAAACGAAATATACACTAAATCTCTGGAATTTGGAGATAACATTTGTACACCGGTAGGCGAAATTGTTAAAAAACTTTATCCTAATATTTCAAACGAAGATAAGATTAGTCTTGCTGATTATATTGAGCAAACCAAGGATTCCATAGAAAAGTATTTTTATGACAACTATGATTATAAAAATAAAGGAGTAAATGCTGAATTACGGTATAAAGGGGAGCAGTGGATTAAAGAAAACTACTGTTGGATGAATAATGAAAATATTAAGCGTGCTGTCAGCCAGGGGATGTATTATGCCTGGCATGGATAATAACTGCCGATATGGATGATTATTCAAATGTACCTGATATTTCTAAAAATTATAAATGTTTTGAAATCGTTTGGGATTGAGTGGAGAAAGAAATGGAATTTGATGATTGGATTTTATCGGAGGAAAATATGCAAGCCTTGGTGACTGGTATAACAATGTGAAAGTTAAAGAAAATGAAGTTGAGTTAAAAAATGATTATGAGGGAAAATCTATGGTTTTAAGGGATGTTAATGGGCTTAATTGGGTTTAGAAAAATAAAGAGAATGAACCCCAAAGCTATTACAAAACATCTGTAAAATATAGTATTGAGGTACATAATGTATTTAAATAACTAGAAATTAAATAGGGAGAAGAACAATGGCAAAGAAAAGAGTGACCTTACCTAAAGATTTTGATGAACTGATTACGACAGGATGCAAAAAATAATTGAAGGTTAATACGAATAAATAGGATAGCGAGTGAAGGTATGCAGATAAGTAATGAGATAAAAAAGATAGAGGAGTACATTTGCAAAAATTTTGAGGAATGGGATTTGGACGATCCGGTGGAAGAAGAATACATTGACGATTATCAGGAAATAGAGGGAGCTTCAGAAGAGGAAATATCTGCTTTTGAGGAGAAATTCGGTATAACCTTGCCTGAAGATGTAAAAGAACTTTACAGGTATAAAAACGGAAGTAAATATTTCAGCATATTGCCTTGTGTTATAGATGAAAGGGAGATGGCATTCAATCTTATGAGCCTTGATGCAATAGAAAAGGCAAAAAAATATTTTCAAAACAGGGATGCTCTCTTAACTGAATTTCCTGAATATTTTACAAGTGAAGACATTGAAAAAATGAAAGACGGTAGGATAAAAGCATATCTTTTTAATAAAAAATGGATTCCTTTTGCCGAGTATTGTGACAGTTGTTTCCTGATGCTTGATTTTGATCCGGATAAAGAGGGAAAAGTAGGTCAGATTATTTGCTATATCCATGATCCTGATGAAGTTATTTATGCGGCAGAAAGCCTTACGGAGTTGATTAAAGGGATAATGGATGAGGTTGAGTAATAGAGTTGAAGATTAGGATAAAACATGCTATATTTAGCTCAAATTGATTTTAATAAAACTGATTTGAATTAAAATGAGGATGCTAATATGTTTATAGGGAGAGAGAAGGAATTATCTTATTTGGATGAATTTTACCGGAAACCGGGAATAGGTCTTACTGTAATATATGGTCGCAGGCGTATAGGTAAATCTACTTTAATTGCAGAGTTTGTAAAAGATAAAAAAGTAATTTTTTATACTGCAACTTGGTAATAGATGAATTGCCATACTGGGCGGAAAAAGATGAAGCTCTGCTTTCTGTTTTACAGAAGTATATTGATACTGTTTGGAAAGATAAAAATCTGAAAATAATACTCTGTGGTTCAGCATTAAGCTTTATGGAGAATAAAGTTCTTAGTGAAAAAAGTCCGTTATTTGGCAGAAGAGATTCTCAGATTAAGATGGAAGCTTTTGATTACTTGGACTCAGCTAAATATAAAGTAGTAAAATTAATTTTGTTTTCTTTGTCAGGATTTACAGACTGGTTTGACACTTTAAGTGATGATAGGCTCGAGCTAATAACACTGAAGGACATTTACAAGTAGTAAATCGGAGGAGATTTTATGAACAGTCAAATGTATCAAATTGCTGCAATCCTGTATCATTGGGTGTCAAATACTTTTGACACCCACATCATATAATAGATTGAATACATTAACATCAAGACTTGAAAATAATGGGAGATTAATAAAATGGATATACTTGAATACATAAGAGAAAATAAAGATTTTAATAATTTACTCATGAATGAATGTGATATTTATTTTTACGAGGAAACAAGGGAAACACAGTTTTTAGAAAATAATGAGAAATATTCTCTTGGTTGCAAGGCATTTGCACAGGATGGCAGCGGGGGTGAATTTGTTTTCCTTGAGGACAACAGCATAGGTTTTATCGGAAGTGAAGGTGAAGTAGGAAGAGTAGCGGAAAGCCTGAACGAGCTGCTGATATTTTTAATCCATGCCGGCTGTATTTCCGATTTTAGCTGTAAGCATATTTATAAAAATAACGAGCTGTTAAATAAATATTGTACCGGCTATGTATCAAAAATAAGAGAAAGCTATAAGGCTGAAAATAAGGATTGGGACGAAATACGTGAGGGTATAGCAAATAAGCTTTCCATGCCTTTTAATCCTGATAAATTAGCAGATTTTGCTATGACATTTTACAAAGCTGCTACCAGAGAGCCTTCTTTTTCATGTAAATATCTGGATGGTGATGAGGAATATACCTGTGATTTAGTACTTTCTGATATTGTGGGCTTATGGATAACGGAGCTTACCGGTATGAGCAGGGAGGAGATTGAGTAAATAAACTTAAAAATGGGTTCACAGTTGGTTAATGTGAACCCATTTTCTTACTAGTTAATTATTTTGAAATCTTTATTGTCTTTGTAAAAGTCCCTTTAAACTTGCCTTTTCCTACAATAATAATTTTAATCTTTCCCTTTATTTTTTTGAAGAATACTTCATAATCTTTGCCTTGTTTCATTCCCTTAATATTGACTTTGATATTTTCAATATCATTTGTTGTTTTAAAGGATTCAAGATTAATCTTGATATTATTCTTCTTTTTCAAGAGAGTTTTTATGTTATTATTCTTGTTTTTTTGTTCAATAGCTCTAAGTTTTTTCTCAATTTTTTCAAGAGTTTTGATTTTCTTTTCTAATGTTTTAATAACTTTAGATTTTTTTTCAAGGAAGTCAAGTTGTTTCTCAAGCTTTTCTTCCATCTTTTGAACACTATTTAGAGTTTGATCAACTGTTTTCTTCTCTTCTTTTTTCTCTTCTTTCTTCTCTTCATTTTTTGTATCAGAAGAAGGAGTGTAGGAAGAACCTGAATTATATGGAGGTGTGGAAGGAGTAGAAGGAGTTTTATAAGAAACTTTCTCAGCTTCTATCCTTATCATATACATTCCAAGCTCACTTGCTTCATTCCAAGCACCATTGATTAATTTAAATGTTCTACCCTCACCCTTTGAACTTTCATCAACCGCAATTCTGGGAACATTATTTCCGGAACCGACTTGGGTGTAGGCTACATAAATATCACCTTTTACAAATAAATCAGGAATATTTATATCTGTAAAGTTATTGTCTGCCTTGACTGTAGTTGTAACAGGTCCAAGAAGAATGCTTCCCGGATAACCGTCTTTTGTATTTTCTCCATAAATGCTATATGTGAATGATTTTCCTACAATGCTTTCGGTTGTTGCCTGCTTTAATCCGATGCGTACTTTTTTTAGTAGTTGCTCTTCTTCAAAATGATACTTTACGGCAAGGCTTTCACCTTCTTTTAATGGTAATACAATTTTTGCATTTGTAAAATCACCCTTATCATTTGAATACTCCTTTTTATTTCCATCGGTATTAAGTTTTGTTAGGATTACAGCAGGGAGAGCAGTATTTTGGGTTAGAGAAATCATTTGTTCATGTGTCTTATATCCCGATGCTAAAACAATGATTTTATACTCTCCTTCCGGAATGTTTGTGAGGATTACGGTTGACTTGGAAGAAGAAATATATTTTGGAACATTACTTCCTTTTTCATAAATCTTTACATCACTTTTTACAGCATTTCCGTTTGTATCTTTAATATCAAATGATAAACCAAAGGTTTCAAGAGAGGACATAAGGATATCCTGCTCAAGTTTTTCGCCCTCTTTAAGAGTGATTTTAAAAGGTTTTGATTTATAATTCTCATTATATGCCACAGCAGTATAAGTTCCCGCCGGATGTTTTAACTCAAACTTTCCACTTCCTGTTTCACTTCTCACATAGGTATTGGTATCCAAAATCTTTACAATGGCGGAAGTAGGTATGGTGGAAGTTGTAGGAGCAGCATCACTTGTCTCGTAAAGTGTTGTTCCAAGTAGGGTAAATTTTTCATTTGACAAATCAAGTGTGGTAATGAACTTGCCTGCTTCTGAATTATCCTCGGATATGAAATTGTCCTCGTTCAAACGGTGAGTAAGGTTTTCACTATTAGATGATTCCGTTTCAGAAGAACCTGTAGCTTTGGCGATATCAGATGTATCATAAATAGAAACATCATCAATATACCACCCCGGTTCAGAGTAATCATAGCAGGTATTTAGTCTAAATTTCATTTGGAAAGATTCCGTTAAAAATTTAGGATTTATGGTAATACCGTCAATAGCCCAAGTAGATTTACTTCTTTCATGCCCGTTGATATTTTTTTGATTATAATTTTCATTTAATACGAATACTTTTTCCCAATCGCTATCAGCAGTTTTAAACCAAATTTCACCAATATCATCTGTATCTGTACTGAACTTAAACCAGTTCTGATAATAAAGGTTTGCTTTTTTCAGACTGCTTAGATTGATAACAGGAGATACCAGTTCATAAGTTTTTTTAGCGACTCTTGCTTTGTTTAAGCCTGTCATAAAGACATTAGGGCTATTAGGATTTTTAGTTTTCATAGAAAAGGAGGAGGGACCGTCTGAATAATCATGATTTATCACACCTCTTTCCCATATCATCTCGGAAGTGGAAGTCCAGCCATGATCTTCATTTTCAAAATCAAATGATTTAAATTTATTTCCCACCGTATAGGTAATTGATACCGGTTTACTAAGGCTGCTTTCTATATTTCCTTTAACAGAAGCAACCTTATAATAATAGGTTCCTTCTTGAGGAGTTGGAATATCTTCAATACGAGAGTAATAAGAGGTTGCCTTTTCTTCTTTGACTTTTATATATTCTCCATCTTCAGTATTTGAGCGATAAAGGGCATATTTTGTGATTGTAGGATCATTTACCTTATCAAAATTAACTCTTATCTTTCCTGTACCTGCAAAATTTTCAGCAGAAAGACCTTCACTTGGAGGAAGTGGAACTTCATCTGACAAAGTTTCGATTTTAAAATCATCAATATAATATCCGGCAGCAGCTCTTTTACTGGCACCTGACCATCTAAGTGCAAACATTACAATGATTTTTTTGCCTTTATATGGAGAAAGGTCAATATTATGTTCCTGCCAAAAGCGTTTGCTGTGACGGTTGATAAGAACAGGTTTTTTCTCATACACAATTTTATCAATAGAAGAATCGGTACTATCAATTTCACCTATCCAAACTTCAGCACTATCTTCAAGCCCGCCCATATAATTATCAAGTTCTGACCAGTCCTTAAATTTTAAAACAGCATTGGAAGTTTCGTTGCTAAAATCAATCGGAGGGCTGATTAATAAAGAGTTTATTAAGCCTTCATAGTTTCCATGAAGTCTTGTACCGACTAATTTTGAACCGCTGGGTACGGTAGAAGGACCGACAGTTGGAGTACCGACTTCCCACATAGGTGTTTTTCCACCAAAGACAAACCCGTCCGCACCATTTTCAAAGTCATTGGAATATCCGGGTTTTATACCGGTTTCTACAGTTGCATTAGTGATAGCAGTTTGATGCTTGTTACCGGAATAATCAACAGCTTCAATATAGTAGCTTGCATTTCCGACAGTTAAATCGGCAGGATGTATAGTGACGGAGTAAGTACCGTTCTTTTTATTTCCTGTGTAAAGTTTAAGTTCTTTTGTATTAAAGGATTCTGAAGTGTCATTTTTATAGTAAAGAGTTACAGTTTTGATTCCTATATTATCAGAAACTTTGGCTTCCAACTCAAAGTCATAGGCATTATAAAGCTTTTTAGGTGTAGTAGCTTCGATAGTAGGAAGAACATTGTCTGCACCGGGAATTAAAGTACGACCTGTAAATGTTGCAAAAGAATCCGTATCTTTTCCAAGAGAGGCTTCAACAGCTTTAAATACATTCAACTTACCATAACCATATCCCATATTAGGAGATGAAATGTAATAATCATCGGTAAGCGGAGTAGCGGTTGTTTTTAAGATTTCTTCCACTTTGTCTACTGTTAATTTAGGATTTGCCTCTAAAATTAAGGCTACAGCACCACTAACATGAGGGGCTGCCATAGAGGTTCCGGTTTTTAAGATATAGCCGCCTTTATAATTTGCAGAAAGAATATTTACACCGGGTGCAGAAATCTCAGGCTTAAACTTTTTAGTAAGTTTAGACGGACCTCTAAGAGAAAATTTTGCTAATTTATCATCCTTTGTCAATGCACCTACGGAGAAGGAATCTTCTAAAGAAGCGGGACTTCCAATAGAACCGTCACCACCTGCATTAAAAAGACCTGTATTTCCGGATGAAAAGACGGGAACAATACCGGCTGCCTTCCACTTCTTAACAATATTGTCATAGAAGTTGTCATCTCTGTTTCCGCCCCAAGAATTATTGACAACCTGAGGCTTTTTCTCCAAAATCCATTCTCCGGCTGCAAGAAGCCCCTTGTCGTCAGCTTCTCCGGAGTCGTTAAATACTCTTGCAACAATGAATTTTGCATCTTTTGCAACACCAATAGTTCGTCCTAAGATAGTTCCTGCAACATGAGTTCCATGACCGGTTGAGTCCTTAGGCATTGTATTTGAAGTATCAACAAAATCTTTGAAACCATCGTTAAGCATAGCACCTTGAAGTTCCGGATGGTTTGGATTAACTCCCGAATCAATAATACCTACTACAATGTCTTTTCCGGTTTTTGTTACATGATCCGCCTGAATAGATTCAAGATTCCAAGGAACATGTGAAGATGTGTCTAAAAGACTGTTTTTTAATCGTACATTTTCTTCCTTATCAGAAATAATTGTATGGTTGGAGCGAATATTTTCGACATCATTTCGGCGAGCAATTTCCTCAATGAGATTTGCTTTTCCTTTTATGTAGATACTATTAATAATGAAGAATGAATTATACTCTGAGATTTCACCATTCTTCACTTTTCGTTCGATAAATGAAATAAGCCTCTCCTGACTTTTTTCACTTGTGTCTTTTAAGGCATTAACAACATCGTCAGGATTTACCTTGCTTAAATCAGCCTCAGCTTTTAAGGTGACAATAAATTCAACATCCTCAGAAGCAGACTTTGATTTAAGTGATTTTTCTATTTTTTCCAAATAAGAAGAATCTGTTTTTGCAAAAAGATTAATAGGAAAAATAGAAATTGCCATAAATAAAATAAGAAATAAAGATAGGGCTTTAGTAAACTTTCTGTCTTTCACTTTATATTACTCCTTTCTTTTCAATAAAAAGTGTAAAAAGAAGTCTAACAAAAGAAAATAATAAATGCAATATGATAGTTAGTTTAATCTAACTTATTGACAAAAAAAGTCAATATGATTAAACTCAAATTATTTATGTCGTAGGTTATAGATCTCTTATTCTGCATAGCACATTATAATAAACTGTTTTTGGTCTGTAACTATGGGGTGAATAATTTGAGTTAAATACAAAATGCAGCATAAAGTGGAACAATTTTTTTGTTATCTTCAAAAGCAAAATTTTTAGCAGAAAGCTTGATAGCATACTCAGGTTTATATGTATCCATATATACTTTCAGGCTTTTTGCTTTAGTATTATCCGCAGATTTGACTTCAATCGGTATGATTTTACCATCCCTTTGTATAATGAAATCTACTTCTGCTCCCCGCTCAGACTCCCAATAATAAGTTTTATATTCATTTATCAACAGTTGTATATTCACATAATTTTCAGCCATACCACCCTTAAAATCATTTAGCTCATCAGACATATATAAAATATCACTTGCCCGTAAATCTTTTTTGGCACATAGTAAACCTGTATCTGAAACATAAATCTTAAACGAATCAATATCACGATAGTTTTCAAGGGGCTTTTTAACCGGCATAACCTTATACACTTGAGAGGCTATTCCTGATAAGCAAAGCCACTCTATTGCATTTTCAAATTCAGAAGCTCTCCCCCCTTTTTTTACAAGCTTATATTGAAACCTTGTATTTTTCTTCGATAACTGAACTGTTATGTTGTTATATGTAAGCCTTGTTTTCTTAATTTCATTTAGATTATTATATTTACTCATATCATTTAAATAACTTACAAGCAATGTTTCTTGAGTATGCCTTACAAGAATATAATCTTTTGTTTCAGTATATTGTAGTACACATTCGGGCATACCGCCCACAACCAGATACTGTCTGTAAAGTTCCATTGCACTATCATGTAAAGCTGATGGCATTGCTGTATCATTGGCAAAACATTTTTTTATTTGTTCAACAAGTTTAGCCTCACCCATTGCAAGCATAAATTCTTCTATATCCATTGGATAAAGTGTTTTCATATCAACTTTTCCAACAGGAAATGAAAAATTTTCTCTATTTACTGCAACTCCAAGCAAACTTCCTGCTACAATTATATGATATTCAGGTGCATCCTCACAAAAATATTTGAGCGAAGTTAATGCCCTCTCACAAAGTTGTACCTCATCAAACACAATCAGAGTTTTGCCCTTCACAATAGTTTGATTTGAAATATGTGATAAAACCGGAATAAGATAATCCGGAGCTATATTTTCTTCAAATGTTTCATTTAACTTAGGGTTAGTCTCAAAATTGAAATATACAACATTTTCATAATAATTTCGTCCAAATTCCAAGACAGAATAAGTTTTTCCTACCTGTCTTGCTCCCTGTAAAATCAACGGTTTACGATGAGGGCTTTCTTTCCAGTTTTTTAAATAATCCATTATTTTTCTATCCATAACAATCCCTCCGTTTTATTAACTGATTTTAGTATAACAAGTATTTGTGTAAAAATAAAGGGATTTATAGATATATTCTACATTATTTAACAGGAATAACCTGAAGAAAACTACATTATTTAACATGAATATGGTTTTTCCTGAGGTAGATAATACCTAATAATTTGAGATTAGTATTATGGATAACAACAGTTTTGGAAAAAGTGTCAAAACGCCCCAATAGATTTATTGTAAAAATGTCAAAATAAGGGTATAATGATATTGGAAAACGCACGAAATGGTGTGGAGGATTATTATGCTTAAAAGAAAAATTGAAAAAGATATAGAAAAATGGATTGTAAACAGTGAGAAAGCATTGCTGGTGTATGGTGTTCGTCAGGCGGGGAAGACATTTATTATTCGTGAATGTTTGAAAAGAAACGGATGCGAATATGTTGAATTTAATCTCATTAATCAGCCTGAACTTGTAGATATTTTAAAAAATGCAATAGATATTGATGATTTAATTTTAAAACTTTCCTTATATAGTGAAAAGAAAATAGTGCCGGGCGAAACTATTTTCTTTTTTGATGAAATACAAAGATATAAGGAAATTGTGACCAAAATTAAATTTCTTGTGGAAGATAAGAGATTTAGATATATTTTATCCGGCTCTTTACTCGGGGTAGAAATTGTAAATCTTAAATCAGCCCCTGTCGGATATTTGCAGACTCTTAATATGTACCCTATGGATTTTGAAGAGTTTTTGCAGATATTTGGTGTTGATGAGACTATAATCAATAACTTGCGTAATTGCTTTTTAACTAAGACGAAGGTCGATGAGGTTATCCATAATAAAATTATGGAAATGTTTAATATTTATCTGATAATCGGCGGTATGCCGGCAGCAGTTGAAAAGTATCGCAATACCGAAAATATAGATGATGTAATTGAGGAACATAAGTCGATAACCAATCAGTATAAGCTGGATTTTACACAGTATGAAGAGGAAAACCGCAAACTCATTATTACTAATATATACGAACTTATACCGGCAGAGTTGAATGAAAAGAATAAAAGATTTATGATAGCAGATATTAATAAAAATCTCCGCTATGACAGAGTTTCGGACAGTTTTATTTGGCTATGGAAGTCGGGAGTTGCATTGGGAGTATTTAACACTACTGAACCGACAATTCCGATTATGTTAAATGAAAAGAGTGCCCTGTTCAAGCTATTTATCTCTGATGTTGGTCTGCTTACAACATTATATGGCAAGTCCTGTAAACTTAAAATTGTAAATAAAGAAAGCGATATCAATAAGGGAGCTGTATTTGAAAATGTTGTAGCACAGGAGCTTCATGCACATGGATACCCTCTGTATTATTATAATAGCAAAAAGATGGGAGAGATTGACTTTATTATCGAACAGGGAGGCAAATCTCTGCCGATTGAGGTAAAGAGCGGTAAAGCATATAATAAACATTCTGCCCTGAATAATTTGCTAAATGTAAAGGAATATGGGATTGAAGAGGCTTTTATATTCACAAACGATAATGTTAAGGTAGAAGGAAAACTGAATTATCTTCCTATTTACATGGTAATGTTCTTAAAAGATGAACCGGTGGAGTTCGCAGATATAAAGGTAGAGAGGTTTAGGATATAAAATTATTATAGTGATATTAGAATGAGCCGGCTATCACTATGGAAGACTGCTTTTTACAATACTCGGCACGAAGATTGGAGCAACAACTGTACTTAGCAGTATTATGGATGTTGAAAATAAGGTGAGAATTATTTTTGATAAAGAGGTACTTGAAAATGAGTGGTATGGCTGTACTGACAGCACCACAACAAGTTATATGAAGTTAAAAACTACAGATATTTTGGAAAAATTTCTGCCTTTTACAAAGCACGAGGTAACAGTGATTGAGGTGTGAGGTACTACTATAAGTATGAATAAATTGTGCTAAACTGTAGAAAGGGGCTTTATGTCAAACAGAAGATATTTGATGTTTATTGATGTATTAAAGGATAAAACATTAATACCGTATTTTGAAAAATGTATTGATGAGATACAAAAAGGAAATGCAAGAGTGTCAAGAACACGTGCAGAAAAAGGATACCCGTCACATCCTTGTTTTAGGGTAGAGGGGAAAGAAATTTTAATAGGGGAAGTCTTGGAATATTATTTATTTAATTTGCAGACTACAGGATTTGTAAGTAAGCCTGCTGAGGAGTTTGCCGATAAGATGAGGGTATTATGTGGCTGGCGCTGGGACATGGACAGGAAACTCACAGAATGGATAAATAAAATTTTGAGAGAGCCATTTTTTTATGATGAAAATAATGATGAATTTAATCGTAAATGGGTGCTAAAACCTGAGGCTATGGAGTATGTTTTGTCGGAGGAATATCTTAAATATGCCTGCTTCATAGCTGTATGTTTTAGAAAGTATGGAGAGAGCTACGACAGAATATTATCGGAAGAAATCTTCTCATTTGTAACAGAACTTGGAAGCAGTTTGCCGGCACAGATAAAGAAAAATGGCAGCGGTTTAGTACCTAAAGAGATTGCATTTGCTAAAACGGTTGACTATTCATTTGCCGCAAATGATGCCTTTGCTACTATAAAAATTACAGTTAAAACAGAAAGTGAAGCAACTTATGGCAAAATTTTTGACCATATTTGTGACTTACTAGAATTTGGCTTTCCTAAAAGTTATGCCATTGAATTTAAAAGTTCGGAGAAAAACTATTTACCTATTAAGAAACTGCCTAAAAAAGGCATAAATCAGTTGTTTGCCAATGCAGCTCTTTATCCGAAAATACATAGTAAAATAGAGAAATATGCCCGACTCGCTATGAAGGAATTTGAATGGTACAATAATCTAAATGGTGAATACTCTGCAATGCCCGGCACTTTCGCTGTATTTGCACTTGGACTGTATGATGAGAAATATCATCAACTTGCCTGTGATTATTTATCTCTTTGTGACGGAGAACATCAGAGCCTTCAGGGAGAGTTTGTACTGGCTTATATCGAAAAATTCGGCTTTATGGATAAGGGACTTGAGTTATACAGGCTTTGCGATAAAAATATACAGCATCTCCCTAAAAAGCTGATATCATTGTATGAGAAACATTTGAAAACTGTTAAAAAATCTTAATAACATTAAACAGATTTGGAAAGGGGGAAACACAAATGTACATAGCAGATAAATATTGGAACAATTATATAGGTGACAGCGATGACAGTCTGACACTGGCTTCATTTCTTATGTATAAGAGACAGGAAAAAATATCTCTTGTGGAAATATTTGCGGATTTAGGTTTAGATAAGTTAAACGGTAATTTCAGACAGAATGATGAACCGATTACGGTAAGATTAAAAGATAATGAAAATAATGAGTATGATGTTGAATTTTACTATCCTATTGATATAATTACAGACCTTGCAGCAATTTTACTGGAATGTAAAAAAAGCGGAAGTGTAGATATAAATGAACTGCTTGGAGATGATTTAAAACCTGTAATTATCTGCCTTACAAGTACAGAGAAAGAAGAGAATATAATAAAAACTGTATTGGAAGATTTTTATACTCATCCTCTTGAATATAATTTAAGTGAAATGTGTCCGGAGGAAGATATGTTAGAGATGGCAGAAATATGCAAAGATTTGGCGAAGGAATTATTTGAGGAATAAGATGATGACAGTGCAAGAATAAACAGGAGGCTATTATGGCAATAGACGGGGTAAAGATTATAGATAGTGATGACGGTTATGATATTTATAATACCATAGTAGAAAGATATAAAAATGGAGAAAATGTAGACAAGATAATTGAAGATGTTTTAAATGATGAGAAAAATTTTTGCACAGACGGATTTTATACAGAAATTTATTGGACAGCCTTTGCTTACTCTTTATGGAAAATAGGGCATTTACCTGAGGAAATAAAAAATAAAGCCCTTGAGATAATAGAAAAAGGAGCAGATGAGTTCTGGCTTGAAATTGACAGCAAGGCAAAAAAACAAAGACAGAAGGTGCTTGATAAACTTGCTGTTCAGTTACAAAGCGAGAATCCAAAGCCTCTTAAAGTTCCAAAGACAAAAATAAAAAGAGAGCCGTATTTTAAGATAGGAGATGTGCTTGCAGTTAAATTTGAAAATGAATACGGAGTGATTTTTGTTTCAGATGTTGATGTGAGTCCTCGAAAGATAGAATATCACCTTGCCTGCACGAGGCTGTTGCAAAAGGAGAAGCCAACTATGGAGGACTTTTTTAACAGTGAAATTGCCTGCAAGATGTGTAACACAAAATATGCGCTTGATACTGACTGTTGGTTTAATCACAAGGATTTGGGACTTTTACTTGATAAGCTTGAGAAAATAGGAGAGTTTATACCGGAGGACTATGTGTTGGGAGTGTTGGCACCGGCACATACCCTGGATGATATATACGAGGAAATTACGGCAGATAAAGAAATATGGCATCTTAGGTTTAAGGATACTTATTATCTTATAAAAGATATGAAAGGAAGACCACAATTATGATTCAATAGACGATGATGAAGAACTTGAAAAATAAAAACATTTCGGCTAATATATAATCATAATACAAATTAGCCGAAAGGAGTCTGTATGAGTTATATTTCAAGACATTTAGAAAAGGTTATTTTAGAGGTAACAAAGGAATACCCTGCAGTGCTTGTAACAGGGCCGAGACAGGTCGGAAAAACTACTATGCTTCAGAAGCTTATGGAAGGAACTGACAGAGCCTATGTATCCTTGGATGATTTGAATGAAAGAAATCTTGCAAAAACTGATCCGGAATTGTTTTTGCAGTTGCACAAGCCTCCGATACTGATAGATGAGGTTCAATATGCTCCTGAATTGTTTACATATATAAAAATATATGTGGACAGGAATCAAAATATGGGGGATTTCTGGCTTACGGGCTCGCAGGCATTTAAGCTGATGAAGGGACTGCAGGAGTCTTTAGCAGGAAGGGTAGCAGTATTATCGCTGACAGCTTTATCACAAAGTGAAATTCATGGAAGCGGTGGAGAACCGTTTGCTATAGATATGGAAGCATTGACTGCAAGAAGTAAAGGAAGAAAGCCTGCTAATGTCAGAGAAATATTTGACAGAATATTTAAGGGATCAATGCCTGCTATTATGAGCGGTAAAAATAGTAATAGTCAGATTTTTTATAGCAGCTATCTGTCAACCTATATCGAAAGAGATGTAAGAGAACTTTCGGATTCGATTGACTCATTAAAGTTTTTGAGATTTATAACAGCAGTAGCAGCAAGATGCGGGCAGATATTAAATGTAGCTGATATTGCAAGAGATGCAGATATTAATCAAAAACAGGCAAAAGACTGGCTTGCTATTTTGGAAACCTTGGGGGTTGTTTTTTATTTACACCCTTATTCTAATAATATGTTAAAGCGTCTCATTAAAACACCTAAGCTATATTTTTTTGATACAGGTATAGTATGCTACCTGACTAAATGGAGCAATGCAGAAACTTTGGAAAGTGGGGCTATGAATGGAGCAATACTTGAAAATTATGTTGTTTCTGAGATAATGAAAACATATTTAAATAGTGGCAGAGAGCCGTTTATGTACTATTATCGAGATAAGGATGCTAAAGAAATTGACATTGTATTAGAGCATGACGGAGTAATTAATCCTATAGAAATTAAAAAATCGTCAAATCCGGGTTCGGAACTTGTTAAGGTGTTTGGTCTGTTGGACAAAGCGTCAGAAACTCGTGACAAGGGGGCTATAATATGTATGAAGCCTAAGTTATCTGCTATTGACAGAGAGAACTATATTGTGCCGGTGTGGGTGATATGATACAAATGTGGGACTTGAAAATTGATTATCCGATAAGATAGGTAACAGAAGGGGGGGAGAAAGATGTTTTGGGATAAAGTTGCAGGTCTGTATGACCTCTTTGTAAATATAGCGCAAAGAACTAATTGCTACGGATTTTTCTGTCGGAATGCTCAAAGAAGCGAAGAAAAACTGTGCACATTTTACCAACATAAAGTTTAAAAAAGCTGATATAATGAAACTTAACTGTAAGGATGACACATTTGACAAGGTTGTGGCAGGAAATGTGATACATTTGCTGGATAATCCTTATGCTGCCTTGAAAGAGGTGCTGAGAGTATGCAAAAAAGGTGGCAAGGTAATTATTCCAACATATATTAATAATGAAAATACCGGAAAACCTAAGGTCTTTGTTCATCTGCTTGAGAAATTAGGAGCCAACTTTAAACAGCAGGCTATATAGATGCCAAATATACTTTGATTAAGGGGAAAATACCCTGTGCTATTGCGGTGATTACTAAAGGTACTTGTGACTAGGGGCTTTATACTACTATAAATCTAATTGGCGGTAAAATGTTAAAATCCCCTTACTCTGAAATTATCAAAGTAAGAGGATTTTTTTATTAAACCCGAATAGGAGTGAAAACTTTATTTGTTCTTATACCCTACGGCAAAGCGTGAAAGGGTTTTAGTTGTAAAGGTAAATGTCTTAGTTTTTGAGTTATAAACAGAGCCTGATATTTTTTTAACATTTCCCTTCTTATCAATGAAATATACAGCTACATTTTCAGATTTTTCTTTCTTTCCAAGCTTGTAAGGAATGGATATGGTTACTTTTCCTTTTCCCAGCTTTGTAATCTTAGTACCGTTTTTATCTGAAATGCTCAAATTATAAACAGTGTGTTTGCCTATAAGCTTTTTTGCTTTATCGGAAAGCTTAGTATTATTAGCTTTAACTGTTTTTATCTGAATGTCTGAACCTGCCTGTGTATGAAGTGCCTGTAATGCACTTGTTTCAAAGCTTAGTTTGATTTTATTGCTTGTAAAATCAAATGTTTTTACGCCTGATTTAATAATATTCTCAAGGGCTGATTTTGAAAAGTTAGCAACATTTTTAGAAATATCAGGTTTGATATTTTCTGCCATATCAGGCTTAACAGAGGCATTCTCCGTTTTATCGGCATGGGTGTCATCAGTTTTTGTATCGGTATTCTTGTTATTATCTGAAGTTACAGTTGTCTTATCGTTTACAGAAGAAGCACTGCCGCCACCGCCACCGGAGAAACTGCCACCGCCTCCGCCGGCAAATCCGCCGCTTCCTCCGCCACTTGAAATATTAGGTTTTTCGGAAGGCTTATTATCTTTGTTATTTTCTGCCGGTATTTTATTTACAGTAACAGATACTTCGTTTGAAGCAAGTTTAAGCCCGTCAGCTTTATATCTTACATTGTATACACCATTTGAAAGTCCTGTTACTTCATTACCCTCACAGGTAGTCCAAGTATGGTCACCTTCTTTTTGGTATTCCATTTTGCGGTTTACATAGATGATTTTACCATTTGACTTATTTTCGGTTGAATCAACTGCCTTTATATTTATAGGCTCTCTAGTTTCCTGTGGAAGTATGGACTGAACATCTGAGTCCAAAATTCCGGAATGTGAACTTTTTCTCTTAACCAAAACAGGGGTTTGGAATTTGGTTGTAATTGTTACAGGTTCTTGTGAGGTTATATCCTGCCAAATTCCGTCACCTAAATCGTATGCCATTTCTGCATCAACACCTTCAAGCTTTCCTTCAGCTTTGTCGGTTGCACTAAATGTTACATTAGGAGTTGCTTCTTTAACAACATTAATAAGAATATTTTGTGTATTATTTGTAATATTAAAGCCTCTTTTATTTACACTTACAGGAACTGTGGTGCTTTGTGGAAACATTATATCGGTAAATGAAAGTTCATAAGTTCCTGTACCGGTTTTGGTTAAAGCGGTTTTATGTACATTGTTGATACTTATATCATTTATAGAAAAATCTTCTATGTCCTGATTAAAAGTAAATATTAATTTTGAAGTAGTTTCGTTATCGGCATTTCCTGAACTGATATTAGTTAAAGTTACATTTGTCAGTGCCTTAGCGGGAATACCTGAAACCTCATAAGCATAGAATTGATAGTTTCCAAAAGTATCCCTTACTTTTGTTATTTC
Source organism: uncultured Catonella sp. (assembly GCA_963539695.1). Lineage (GTDB taxonomy): Bacteria > Bacillota > Clostridia > Lachnospirales > Lachnospiraceae > Catonella. The sequence continues at coordinate 54,554 of CAUTOC010000002.1, forward strand.
ATTAAAATGTGGAGTTCCACCTGTTATTTCTTTTATAACGGCAATTATATCATTTTGCTGCATCGTATTTGGGATAGCAGCCTTTATATTTATATTAGGTGAATTGCTTGAATTTATTTGAGCTTTAAGTATATTTTTTAACTGTTCTTTATTCTCTGCAAGTACGCCCTGTTTTTTATAAGCATAGTATATATACTTACTTCCGTCATATTCATCGGAATAACTTGTCCAGTCTCTATGATTTTTTCCAAGCATCTCACTGTTTATTAAAAAATGCTTATAGCTTTTGTAAGGGCTGTCAGTTACATCATCCCATGTATTATCTATAAAATACCAACCGTCATCTAATTTTACCCTGTTCCATTCATGGTATTCGCCATCTTCTGCATTACTCCAGCCCTTTACAGTATGTCCTTCTATATTCAGCTTACTGAGGATTTTTTGGAAAGACTGTGCATAGCCCTGACATACTGCTTTTCCCTCAATAAGTGCACCATAGGCATAACTTACTATATGCTCGGATGAATATTCTACATTATCTAAAATATAATCATGTACAGCCATTACCTTATCTACATCATGGGTTAGATGTCTGAATTTATCAGCTATTTCGTCAACTTTTTTTTCAAGTTCGGAGTCTTTTTCATATTTTACGGTTACTATACATTTATACAGAGAATCATCTGCTTTTGCCCAAATTTCAGTGTCACCCTTAGTTTTGGCAGTTACAAGTCCGTTATTAATGGTTGCACAAATTCCTTCACGCTGATTAAAACTTTCAGAGGTATATAAAGTATCGTAAGGTATTCTAACCCTTACAAACCATTCTACATTATTTACCTTAGTGCCGTCTTTATGAATAAGCTGTAATTCAAAAGATTCTCCCACATTAAGCTTTAATTCCTGTTCATTGATTATAATATCAGGATTTTCTGCCTGAGTTGGAGCTTTAAGATTACTTATTTTTGTAAGTAAAGTATTTAACTCACTTTCTGAAGTATTTGAAGCAAGTACACCGGTATTTATTATATTTTGACCGGATGAAGCCGCAAAAACAGGAGTAGTACCGGTTTGTAGCAGTAAGCCTGTAGCCAGTAAACTACAGCATATACTCTTGGTTGTAGTTATAAAAAGCTTTCTTTTTGTATTTTTTAACATTTGTGATTTTCCTTCCTAGTTATTCTATATGTTAATAATTTCGGTTAAGTAAGTAATTTCTTTAATTGTTTTTTTAGTTATACATCAATATGGTTACCAAAAATTTGGATTAAATACAATTGCTACCATTTAAGTAACCGATTTAGATATAGAGTATAACACACTTTAAGCAGTTCGTCAGCAAATAAAATAAGATTTTATAAATATTTAAGAAATAATGCGAATTACTGTAGTTATGCTTGCAAATTTGTTTAGAATATCACAAATAGTTATTTTTTTACATTGTTTATCTTGGCAGCGTTTTTATAGGTGAGCTGCGGCATATACCTTTTGCGGTATTGATAAACTGTTTGTCGATGAGATGAAAAATTATAGATAAAGGAATATTGATTGTAATAACTGATGTAGTATATAATCATAAATATATTTAGAAAAAATAGAGGAATCACTAATATGGGAAATTTCAGACGCTAAGAGAAAGTACAGTGAATATAAAGCCCTCTCTTACTTGGAGCGATAACAGACTGCACTGATTTATATTAAAAGGAGCATAATAATGAATGACTTAACCTCGTTGGTATTTACAGGTGATATCGGCTTTGATAAATATATGGATGGAAAATGGGATGATGAGGAGCTTATTTCTAAGGAAGTATTAGAGTTTTTACATAGTGGAAATCATGTGATAGCAAATGTAGAAGGAGCTTTGATAGATAAAACCGACCTTAATAAGACTACAGGTGTAGGACAGCTCCTTCACTCTATGAACCCTAAGGCTGTGAAGGTACTTGACAGGATGAAAGCTGATATTTGGAACATTTGCAACAATCATATTATGGATGCGGGAGAGGCAGGTGTGGCTGAAACTTTAAGGCTTGCAAAGCTTCACAAGGCAAAGACCATAGGTGCGGGAAAGAATATAGAGGAGGCGGCAAAACCTATTATTTTAGATGAAGCAGGCGGAATAGGTTTAATAAGCGTGGGCTACAGAAGGGGCTGTAAGCCTGCTGATGTAGACAGGGCAGGCTGTTTTATGTGGCATGAAATAGAAATGATAGCTGAGAAGATTAAGGAAGTAAAGAATAAGTGTCGTTGGTGCGTTATGGTTGTGCATGGAGGAGAGGAATTTACTTCTCTGCCATCCCCTTATACAAGAGAGAGGTATCATAAATACCTTGAAATGGGAGCGGATATAGTTGTTTCACATCATCCGCATGTTCCGATGAATTATGAAAAGGTTGGAGAGAAAATCATTTTCTATTCTCTTGGAAATTTCATCTTTGATACAGACTATCAGAGAGCACAGTTTAATACAGAGTTCGGTTTGCTTGTAAAGCTTAATTTTACAAGAGATAATTATACTTGGGAGGCTTTTGGACTGAGGATAGACAGGGAAACAGAGCATATAGTAAAAGAGAAGCTTCCGAGGATATTTGAAAATGTTGAAGAAGAGGAATACAAACTTTTATCACCTTTAGCAGCTAAAATGCTGGTTGCAGCTTATAAAAGGCAGCAGATTTATTTTAAGCCCGAATATAAAGATGCTGACGAGGAAAAATGGAAGGAGAATTTCTTCAACCCTAAGAGAAGCGGCAGAGTTGAGGGGGAAGGACTGGACTTTCAGATTATGTACCCATTAGCCCAAAAGGCAGCAGAGGGAGAATGGAAAAAGTCAAAGCTTGTGGCTGTTAAGGAGTATATTTTGGAGCAGATGTAAGGATACAATAAATGTTCAACTCTCACTTACTATTGAAAAAATATGGTCAATATTGTATATTTATTATACAAGACATCAGTGTAATACATAACTATATTTCTTTATAATTATGTAGTTATCTGACATTTTAAGGATAATTTGAACTATGAAGAGTGGATGAGTTGCTACCTATAGTATAGTTTTATGGTATAGCGAGGTGATAAATATGACATTGAGACAGGAAGCATACAGTAGAATTGATCAGATGACAGATGATGGTATTAGGGTGCTGATAGATATAATTGATAAAATGAAAACCGTATCAGTTATAGGTTTTAAGGATAACAAAGCAGCAGTATCAAATTCACCTATAGATACCGGAATGTCAAAAGAACAGAAAAAAAGACTTTTTATGCAGTCTGCCGGAAAGGTAAAGGTAGATGCCGATGCGGTAAATGAATTCAATATAAATTCAGGGTTATAGTTGCATTTTATCATTGACAATGCTACAATTAAGTTGTAAACAATTTAATTTTAAGGAGGATACTTATTATGATAATGATGTATGGAACTGATCTTTGCCCTGACTGTGTTGCAGCCAAGAAGGCTCTTGAAGAAAACGGCATAGAGTATAAATATCTGAATATAACAGAGAGTCTCGGTTCTATGAAACAGTTCTTAAAACTCAGAGATACAAAGGATGCTTTTAATGAAATAAGGGGTAATGGCAAAGATATCGGAATACCGGCACTTATTATAAGCCCTACAGAAATAACCCTCGACTGGGAAGGCTATATAAGAAGTCAGAAATAATAAATATTTGGGTTAAATTTTTAATACAGGGGTGGCAGTATATGAAAAAATTTGAAGGAGTAGCCAATACCTTGTTTGTGCCGCTGGTGGCAAGAATAGCCGTATCAAAGGAATTTCCGGAGTATTTTAAGGATGAGAAAGCACTTGAGCTTGAAATTTATCTGCCTGAAAATGTCGCCAAAGGAGCCTCACAGTATAGCAATATGGCATCTGTAGCCAGATATTATAACATGGATGAAATGGTTAAAAACTTTGTAAATGCCCATGATACCTGCAATATTGTATATCTTGGAGCAGGGCTTGAAACCGCTTATGACCGTATGCACAATAAATTTCTTAATAAAAATGTAAATTGGTATGAGGCGGATTTGCCTGAGGTTATAGAGGCTCGTAAAGAGGTATTCGGTGAGCGTGAAGGGGAAACCCTGATTGGGGGCGATATGTTTAAGTTTAAGTGGGTAAATGAAATGGATACCGGATTACCGACTTTGCTTATTATATCGGGTGTATTTCAATATTTTCACGAAGAAGAAGTTATTAAATTTATAAAGGGCTGCAAGGAAAAATTTGTAAATGGAGAAATGATATTTGATGCAACAAGTAAAAGCGGATTGATATTTACTAATTGGTTTATCAAGCGTACCGGCAATAAAACCGCCTTAATGTATTTTGGTATAGATGACAGCAGGGAGTTTGCAGATAAATGCGAAGCCGTTTTACTGGAGGAAAGAACATTTTTCCGGAATGCACTTAAAATCTTGAAAAATAAATTAAAACTGATTACAAAAATTTCTATGAAGGTAGCAGAGAGTAAGAAACAGGTAAAAATTCTGCATTTGAAATTATGATTTGTTGAAAATATAAAAGCTGCCGCATTAAGAATAAGATACACAAAATATAGTCGTAATTTGACAATGAACTTACTATATCTTGTTGTATTTTACTTATTGCGACAGCCTCGTACTACAATATTTACCTACATACCTTCTGATTTATCTTATGGTACATACTTCCCATATACCGGCTTGAATTTAATAAGGCATCTTCTCTGTGAATCCAAACTTGTCCTTAAACTTTTCACCGAGTTTATCTGCTAAAGGCTGCATTTTATCCATAAGCTTTTCAATATCTTTATATAGAGAATCAAATGTGGAATGGAGCTCTTTAGTAGCTTTTTTAACTTTATTGTTATAAAGCTTTTCATATTCCTTATTAAGCATGTCAATTTCTTTTTGTACTTTCATAAGTGTTTCTTTTTCCTTGTCGGTAAGAGCCTTTGAGGATTTGATAAGTGCTGTATTGTCATTAGCCTCAAGATCCTTATCAGTTGCTTTCTCATAAAGTTTGTCCCAAAGTGGCTTATGTTCATTTGTAAGCTTGTCAATTTTCTTTCCTATAGCTTGGTTGTCTGTAAGTTTGTTGGTGATTCTTTCAATTTCACCGTATGTATCACCAATATCCTTGCGAGCCTTCAGGAGTTTCTTATAATTTGCTGTAAGTGACTTCTTTTCTGCCTTTGTAAGCTTATTGTCTTTTTTGAGAAATTTGGAAAGAGATTTGAGGCTTTCGCTTTTACCCGGATAAGCAAAGAAGTCTTTGTTTAACTCTCTAAAATCTATATCCCCCGGATAAGCAAAGAAATCTTTATCTGTTTCTTTTAAATCCATATTTTTATCAATAACCTTTACATCCGAGGCCTTCTTTGAATCTGCTGCCTTAACTGTGTTTAACCCTGCTGTAGCTCCTGAAATTACTAAAGTTCCCGCTACAAATAAAATTGCTAATTTCTTCATAATAAATATCTCCCTTTCATTATTAGGTTTGTGTTTGTTGTTATTTTTGATAACCGATGTTCTGTCGTTTTATCTGTGTATAGTATAACGCCGGAATTTAGGTAAAATCCCCTTAAAACTGTAAGGAGTTTTAGGAAAAAGTGTGGGAAATTTGTGGCAAACTGAACTTAAACACAGTTCCTTTTTCTCCTGAATCCACTTCCAGTCTGCCTTTATGAAGTTTTGCGATATCGCTTGCCATAGAAAGCCCTATGCCGAATTTGCCGCCTTTTCCCTTATAAAATCGCTCAAAAATATGTGGTAAATCCTCTTTTGCTATGCCGTTTCCGTCATCGGAAACCTTAATAATCACATCATTGTTATAAGTTTCACAGGAAAGTTTTATTTCTGACTTTGCGTATCGTATTCCGTTTGACACGAGGTTTCCAAGAAGTCTGTCAAGCAGCTTAATATCGGCGGAAATTATAGGTTTTACCTCGGTTTCACATAGAATATTTATGTTATTTTCCTTAGCCATAAGTCTGAAATTATCACTAACCTCCGCCATCAGTTCGGCTATATTTACATTTTCAAATTCAGGCTCGGTAGTTTCCATTTTTGAAAGAAACAGAATTTCATTTATAAGTGAAGCCATTTTCCCGCTTTCTTTAAGAATGACATCAGTAGCTTCATTCTCAGGGATTACATGGTATTTTATTCCCTCTGCATAGCCTTGAATAGACATTAGCGGAGTTCTAAGTTCATGTGAGGCATTTTGGAAAAATCTTTTCTGCACATTTTCACTTTCTAAAAGCATTTCCGACATCTCATTTACAGCAGTTATTACGGCTTCTATTTCAGAATAGTTTGAAACGGGCTTATCAGTTTCTTTGAGTTTGTGCTTGCCAATAGAAAGCAGATAGGCTTTCAGCTTTTCAAAGTCCTTATTTACCTGCCTTGTAGTAAGGAACAAAAAGAAAATGGAGCCTATACCGGACAGTGCAAGGGCTGCCATAAGTACAAGATTTACTTTATCTATGAAATTTTGCATAGGTGTGATATTAATATAAAATAACACATAGTAGTCTGCGCTGTTTTTATCGGAATCATCAGGAACGAACACGCCGTTTTCAATAATTCCGGTATAATTTTTAGCCTGAACAAGATAAAAATTATCATTTACATTCAGTTTATGAGGAGAATCTTCATAAGAATCAGGTTTATCCGCAATTATTTCGGTTATTGTTTTGGCAGTTTTTACTTCATAATCATAATACCAAGGCGGAGCAGGGAAGACGAGGTTACCTTTTGCATCAATTACAAGGTGCATAACCGGTACTATAAGAGAAGTATCGGCAAGGTCATTGTCTATAGTTTCGCTGCTGTTTTCATTTTCGGTATCGTATGTGATATTTCCCAAATTATTCATTTCATTTTTAAGAGCATCGTTTGTCAGTGTTTTTATATATTGGTCGGAAATAATTTGAAAAAGCATAAATACCGCAAGCAGAGAAAGCAATACTATTAGTGAAGGTATTACAAAGATTCTTTGTAAAAGTTTTTTCTTTTTCATACAGCCTCCGATAGAGAAAGTTTGAATCCGAAGCCCCAAATAGTTTCTATATGGGTTTTACTTCCGGCATCTTTAAGTTTTTTTCTAAGCCTTTTCATGGTGTCGTCCGTAACCCTTGTTTCAACTTCGCTGTAGCCCCAAATATCTGAAAGCAGCTTATCTCTTGAAATAGCTTGTTCAGGGGTGGCAAGTAAAAGGGAAAGCACCTGAAATTCGGTTTTGGTGAGCTTGATTTCATTGTCAAGAATTTTGCAGGAAAAAGAAGCATCGTCAAGTGAAATATCTCCAAAACTTTTTATGCCTGTGTCTTTTTCATTTTCATTTTTACCAAGTTTATTAAGAATAGCATTTACCTTTAAGGTAAGTTTAAGAGGTGAGAACGGCTTGGTAAGATAATCATCACAGCCGGCAGTAAAGCCTGTCATAAAGTCGGCATCGGTATCTCTTGCAGTAAGCAGGAGGATAGTAATATTAGGATAGGATTTTCTAATTTTGCTGCAAGCTGTAAAACCGTCAATTCCCGGCATCATTACATCTAAAACAACTATATCGGGGGTATCTTTTTCAAGTGCATCAAGCAAGAAATTTCCATTTTCAAAAAGTTTTACTTCATGTCCTGCATCTACAAGGAATTTGCCCAGCAGATCTCTTATATTTTTTTCGTCATCAGCTATAAATATTTTTCCCATAGCAACTCCTTAGTTATAAATTTTTAGTATTATAGTGGCATATTTTAGAGTAAAATACAAGGCGTGAACTGTGGTATTTTTAGGTAAAATTAAAATTCGGTATTGAGAAGAATTGCTAATTACTGAAATCATATTCACAAAAACCAAATATAATCAAAATGTTTACAATTTGCAAAATAAAAACCGAAAAAATGTTAAATTTTGATAAAAGCCCCGATTATAATCATATAAACATGTAATAATGACCAAAAGATATACAAAATTATATAAAAAATTTTAGTTGCCAATCATTTTGTAACCTGCTATACTTATGGTAAAGATAAGCTAGGCTGAAATTATATAAAACTGACAGGGGGAGCTTTATCAATACATATCAAAGAAAAGGAGAAACTTATGTGGAAAAAAATTAAATTCAGGCGGGGGATAATAAGCCTGTTACTTGTTTTCGGACTTGTAATGACTAACCTCAGTCCGCTTGGAGCTTGGGCAACAGAAACATTTAATGAAATTGTTGCAGAAGAGCAGGGCGAGGGGGCTAATGTATCTCAGGCGGCAATAGTTGCCGAAAATACGGGTTTTACACCGGAGTTGTTAAAACAGGCATTAGATTCCAGAAACCCAAAAAATGTGGATCATCTTTTTACTAAAGAAAAGATTGCCAAGAAAGTTGTTCAAAATGGAAAAGTTCTTGAAGACAACTCTAAAATAGACACATTAAAGCCTGTTAATGTAACACTTAACTTTGATGTGCCTGTTATAGGTAACTTTAAAAACAAAGTACCTGATATAACGCAGGTAGATCCTAACTTATATGTAATAAACGGCGATAAGGCAAAGATTGAAGTCGGCGTAGGTATAAAGTTAAAAAGTGGTGAAAAATATGAATTTGATGTTTTTGACCGTGAAAATAACAAGATAGGTAAGGCTGTTTTTAAAGAGGAAGGAAATAAGGTTGTAGTAGATTTTGACTTTAACGGTACTGTATATGACGGAAGCAGAGAAGAAGTAAAAGTTGAACTGGCAGCAAACTTTGACCTTGATACCAGTTCTATTCCTCCTAATCCGAGCGAAGACGAAACTATAGAGATACTTGGAAAGAAATACAAGTTAGAAAAAACTGCTGATAATGTTATAGTTAAAAAGACCGGAGTAGTAAATATTGATGATAAAAACTGCGTTAATTGCAGTGAAAATAATTATCCGGGTGAACCTAAGAACAGAAGTATAACTTGGACAGTTGAAGTGGAAAGAAAAGGTGCTGCCGGCAAACCTGCTCCGCTTGCAGGCTATAAGTTTAGGGATAACTTAAAAAATGTAGGTGAATATCAGACAGGTTCATTTGTCGTAGATGGTAGAACCACTAATAATTTTTCTTACGATAAGAATAGCGGAGAGTTTTCGTATACTTTCCCTGCCGGAACAAGCAATAAGGCGGTTATTAAGTTTAGTACAAGGCTGACCCAAAATGAGTTTAAATTCGGCACTACTAAAGAAAATATTGCCAAAATTTTTGATGATAAAGATAATTTCGCAGGAAGCGATAGAGGCATTGTGGAGTGGAATCCTAATTGGGGAGAGAAAAATGTCAAATACCACAAACACAATGGCAATGATGTACAGTTTAGAAAAGAAAACGGAAACTATTATATCGACTGGAAGATTGAATTTAACAGAAACGGCTATGAATTGGAAAATGTCCGCATAGTTGATATACTTACAAAGGGTAAACATGGTACAGAGGTAGAATTTGTACAAGCCATGCTTGCAAAAAATACAAGCAAGTTCGGGGCTTCTAATTGGAATGATAGTTGGGAGTATATTAAGACTTTTACTACCTACCCTACAGATAAGGAAACTGAGAACCCTAATTATAAAGGTAAACCTATATTTAAAGTAGGTAATATAAATTTCCCTATAAGGCTTATAATTACTGTTAAGTTAAAAACAAACGGCAATCTGCCGGGTTCGGAAGAGTTTGAAAACTCTGCAGCAGCATTGTGGGGCAGTAATTGGTTTGTAGATGCTTACCATAAAGTTAAAGTAGGCGAAGGCGGACTTATAAATAAATATCCTAGTGGGGATGGAGTAGTCAGAGACTGGTATCCTTTTGAACATAAATGGATTATAGAAGTAGATGGAACTAAACTTGCAAATACAAATAACACCTTTGCTTATGATGCTATGATATTTGACCCGAATGTTAATATATGGTCAATAAGTAACGGATATACCGATGTGGTTGTTAAGAATGACGCAGGACAGGTTGTAAATCTACAGTCAGGTATTAAGGTTAAAGATGTAATATTTTCACATACCAGATTTAATAAATATTTAGGAGAGTTTAGATCAGAAACACCTGGTGACTTACAGCATAGGACTTATAAGATTTATACAAAGAAAGATAATAAATACATCGGAGATGTGCTTGAGGTTTGGAACTTTAAAAATCAGAAGAACAAGTTTACATTCAAAGCAAGCCTTACAACTCCTTTGACTATAATGGGTAAAGATAAGTCAAATTATAATAAAACCCACCTTATACAAAACGGTAAGGAAATAGATATTGCGGATTCCTGGCCTTCACATAGGGGAAGGATGTTATGGAAACAGGCATTAACTGCCGATTCTTCTAAAAAGGTGCTTGAAGGAAAATTATCCGCAGATATAGTAAATGAGAATATTTATAATGAAAATGTACCTGAAGCAAAAACAGACCCTGATACTGAGAAGAAAGCTCTTAATAATAAAACAAGTGCTTATAATGAAGACGACAGGTCAGTTATCTTCAGGCTCAGTGTAAATGCGGCAGGTATAAAGAATATAAGTGAGTATATAGGACCGGTTGACATAAATGATACTCTTCCTAATGCTGACTGGAATTTTGCAAAAATAGGCGGTAAGGATTATCTTTTATATGAAGGTGAATCTTTTGGGGATATTTCTTCAAAAGAAGCTTCAGTAAAAGCAGTTGGTAATCCTATACAGCCGCCGGCGGGATTTGTAGCTTCTGTAAGCGGGCAGGAAGCCAGATTTACTTTTAATGAATTAAATAAACCTTATGTAATCCTTATTAAAGTACAACTTAGGGATAAGAATACTTTAGCAAATCAAAAAGGTACACTTCATAATGTAGCTCGCATTAAAATTAATGGTCTTAGGGAAGATAGAACTCAGGATGTTGATTATGACAGAGGAGCTATTAACAAGGAATATGATGCAAGCAACATAGATAATGGCTATCTTACCTGGACAATAGACTACAAGCCTTATAAGTTCCATGATCCCAGTAAGCCTGTATATTTGGAAGATAAGCTTGGAGAAGGCCTTGAAATAAGAAGAAATAAGGATAAAACCTTGTCATTTAATAATGGCAATTATAAGATACTTGAAGGTCATATAGACAGTGACAGAAAGTTTATGTCGGATAAGGAACTGTCTGTTGAAGAAATGAAGAAGATGCTTTCTTATAATGAAACTACAAGAATACTTAAAATAGAGAAGTTTGACAAAAATAAGGCATATCGCTTCATTTATATTACCGATATAGTCGGCAAAAGTCATGGTGAAAGAGTTGAAAATACAGTTGCTCTTAAAGAGGGTGACAGCGGTGTCAACATAGAGTCACCTAAGGATTATATTATTGCTAAAGCGTATGGACAGGGAATTTCTAAGGGTTTTGTCGGATTTACCGTACACAAGGTAGACGAAGGCGGTTTAAAAAACTTAGAAGGTGCAGAGTTTGAGATTAAATATCCTTCAAATTTTACAAAGACATTTAAAACAGGAGCAGACGGAAAGATAGAATTTAAGGACCTAAGAATCGGAAACACGTATGAACTTAGGGAGACTAAAGCTCCTGCAGGTTATGAGCTTGACACTACAGTATATAAAATAAAGCTAAATGAGCTTACTACACAAAGCTTTGAGATTGTGCTTGTTAGTGGCGGTCCTCTTGTAAGTGTTAAGGATGGTGTAATAACTGTTAAAAATAAGAAAGAAACCATTAAAAAGATGGATCTTACTCTTATTAAAGCGGATATAGCTGATCGTCCACATGTAGGACAGCCTGACTTAAATGATATCAAACATAGACTTGAAGGTGCAGAGTTCAGCCTTAGACGCAAGGATGGAACAGGTACAACCCAAGTTAAGACAACAAATTCTAACGGTGAGATTACTTTTACGGGACTTACAGCCGGAATTTATATCTTAAAAGAAACAAAGCCTCCTAAGGGTTACAAATCAGGCTTAAAACTTGAGGAATATGAGATAAAAGTAGATCCTGCTAAAGGAGAGATTGAATTTCTTAATACAAAGCCGGGGCATAGTTTTAAGCTTGATAATATTAAGAACACAGATAATACAATAGTAGTATATAACATACTAAGCAGCTTCACTCTTGTAAAAGCGGACATAAAAGATAAGAATGCAAATAAGCTTGATGATATAGTATTCCGTTTAAAGGGAGCAGAATTTAAGCTTACCAAAAAGAATGATTCTACAAAATATCAGATTGCTAAAACATCAGATAATGGTGAACTGACTTTCACAGGACTTGAGGCAGGAGAGTATATTTTAAGAGAATTAAAAGCACCGGATAATTATACTAAGATAATGGATGATTACGAGATAACTTTTAATCCTATAGCAGAAATAGGAAAGAGAGTTATTATTAAGAATCCTAAGACAGGTCAGATTAAACAGTTTGGTGATACGGTTGTAGTCTTTAATAAACAAACTGTTAAAAACTTGGATATTCCTCTTATCAAGGCAGACCTTATTGACGGAAAGGCTACGAATTTAGCGGGAATTACTCATCGCTTGGATGGTGCCGAGTTTACTCTAACCAACAATGCCGATAATAAGGTAATTAAAAGTGCGGCAGTACCGGGCAAAAAAGGAAACCTGATTTTTAGAGGAGTTAATCCGGGTACTTATACATTAAGAGAAACTAAAGCTCCGGCAGGTTATGAACTTTTAACCAAGACTTACAAGGTTACAGTAACTCCGGATACCGGAAACGGACCTAAGGTGTTTATTGAAACTAAGGGAGATAGCCGTATAAAGTTTATTGAAAATACGATTGTGGTATTTAATGAAAAGCTTTATGACCTTGAACTTATAAAAGCTGATGTAGTTGAGAAGAATGTAGACAATGTAAATGATTTTAAGATTAAATTGCAAAATGCCAAGTTCAAGCTTACATCCGTATCTGATGCGACAGTTTCTTACAGTGCGGTAACAAACGCTAACGGCAAGCTTACTTTCAAGGGACTTAGAAAAGGTAAATATATCTTAAAAGAGGAAAAAGAACCTAACGGCTACGCATTATTAAAGTCAACTTATGAAATAACAATAGACCCTGATGCTGAAGAGGGTAAGAAAGTGACTATTAAAGATATAAATACCAATCAGATTAAGAAGATTGGTGATACAGTTGTAGTCTTTAATGAGAAACTCTACAATATTGAACTTAGAAAAGTAGACTTAATTGATAAGGATGTAACTGAATTAGATAAGTTAACTGCTCCTTTAAATGGTGCCGTGTTTACATTAGTTAAAAAGGTTAAGGCTGGAGAGCCTACACCGCTTGCACTTACAGCAGAGACAGGTAAGGATGTGCCTACAGAGGGTGCGATTTTATTCAAGGATATTGAGTCCGGAACATACATCCTTAAAGAAACAAGAGCACCTAAAGGCTATGCTTCATTGATTAAAGAGTATGAAATAACAGTAACAACTGCGTCAATAAAGCCTGAAGTTGCTATTAAAGCTGCAAATCCTAATCAGATAAAGCTGATTGATAATACTATTGTAGTATTTAACGAAAAGCTTATAGATATTGAGCTTTATAAGGCGGATTTGGTAGAAAAAGGCAAAAGCTTAGGTGATATTAACAGTAATCTGCTTTTAGGCGGAGCCAAATTTAAGCTTACATCTGTAGCCGATGCGTCAGTATTTTATGAGGCAACAACTGCAACAGAGGGTGCAGCAAAGGGTAAATTAACTTTTAGGGATCTTAAAAAAGGTACTTATATCTTGGAAGAGATAGAGGCTCCGGCAGGCTATGCAAAACTGATTAAATCACATGAGATAACAGTGACTCCAAGTGCTGTAAATCCTGAGGTTTATATTAAAGATGAAAATGCTGAAAAAATAAAGAAATATGGTAATAACACAATTTTAGTATTTAATGAGAAAGTGCTTGACATTAAACTCATTAAGGCATCTTTAACAGATAAAGATGCAGTTTCAAAGGGAGGTATTAAGGTTCCGTTAAATGGAGCAAAATTCAGACTTACCTTACTTAACTCCGACCCTGTAGTATCTTACAGTGCAGTAACTGAAGGAAACGGTGAACTGACATTTAAGAACCTTAAAACAGGTACTTATGAATTAAAGGAAGAAGCTGCACCGGGAGGCTACAATATTTTACTTAGACCGCATACAATAATAGTAACAGCAAGTGCCATAGAGTCTAAGGTTGAGATTAAAGATGCAAACGGTAACCAGATAAAGAAACTTGAAGACGGTGAAATTGCAGTATTTAATGAGAAACAGGAAGGTTCTGTTGATATTTCTCTTATTAAGGCGGATTTAGCAGACAAGAACGCAAATAATGAAGGCGAAATAAGACATCCTTTAGCAGGAGCAAAGTTCAGCCTTACACTAAAGTCTGACCAGACAGTATCTAAAACTGCAATAACAAACGCACAGGGCAAGATTGTATTCAACGGAATGAATATAGCGGGAGTTTACACCTTAAAAGAGATTGAAGCACCAAAAGGCTATACCGCATTGATGAATGAGTATGAAGTAACTATAACTCCTAGTGCAGTATCGGGAGAAAGGGTTGCTATTAAAGATGCGGACGGCAACAAAATAAAGAAACTTGCAGGTAAAGACACCATTTTAGTTTTCAATGAGAAGAATTATGACCTTAAACTTCTTAAAGCTGATTTGGATGTTAATAAAGATTTAGTTACAAAGGCAGGTATCACACTTGGAGCTATTAAGACACCGCTTAACGGTGCAAGATTTAGACTTGCGCTTGCAGCAAATCCGGCAGTATCTTATAGTGCTGTGACAGGTGAGAATGGAGCTTCAGAGGGAAGTATTATATTTAAGGGGCTTAAATCAGGTGTTTATACACTTACAGAAGAGATAGCTCCGGCAGGTTATACACCTATTATTCAGAAATATGAAATAACTGTAACAGCAAGTGCAGTGAAGTCCGAGTTTGCAATTAAAAATGCAAAGGCGGGAGAGATAAGAGAGTTGGAGAACACGATTGTGGTATTTGATAAGAAGATTCCTACACCACCTACTCCTCCAACAACCCCTCCGGGTGGAAATCCTCCTCCACCGGTAGTACCTCTTGAACCTAGAGAGCCTAATAATCCTCCTACACCGCCAACTCCTCCGACTCCACCGGCACCAAACATTCCAAACTATCCGGCAGATAACCCTCCGGATCCTGACGACCCTGATAGTCCGGATGAGTTTGTATCAGTAGACGAAGATGGAACACCACAGGGTAGATTTAAAAAGACTAAGAAAGCTAACGGAAAGAATGAATATGTTAAAGTTAATGAAGATGGAACACCAAAGGGCGTGACTCCTGCAAAGAAACTTCCTAAGACAGGTGGTTCCGACACAACAGTTTATTATGCAGCCGGAGCAATGCTACTTCTTGCAGCAGGTATAGTTGTGGTAAGAAGAAAAAAATATATTGGTAAATAATCCGTTTTGGCTTCAAAAAAACTAAAATTTAATATTTTGACTTATCTGTTTAAGAAGGGTCATTAAAACTGAAAACAGCTGTGCTTTAACACTAAGATGTTAAGGCATGGCTGTTTTTTGTATTTGCAGATGTTGTAAACGGTTTGATATAAAAAAGGAAATGGTTAAGAAAGCTGATAATAATTATAGACACAGGTGATAATGCCTAAAAAAGTGTGTAGCATTATCGGCTTTTTTTAATTGCTAACTATTTAGTGACCTGTTATACTTATAATAAGTATAAACATTGTAAAATATTGACAGATATATATAATTATCGGATTTAGAGGAGGGGAGATTATGTGGAATAAACATAAATATGTTATACTTAGCTTTATACTTATAGTGGGTTTTTTCCTTGTGGGGATAAGGCTTCCGAACTTTGCGGAGGCGGCAGGAAAAGATGCAACGGCAATTTTAAAAGATTTGACGAAAACTGTATTACAAAATGGTGCTGCAATACCTGATAACGGACAGATAGATCCGAATGTCAAAATTTCAGTAGCACTAAGCTTTGGAGTGCCGGTTAAACATGAAAACCCGAGTGCACCGGAATCCGACTATGTGGTAAAAAATGATACCGCAAGCATTGAAGTGGGAAAAGGAATAAGGCTGTATCCTGCAAATACACCTGTTTCGGTGGAGATAAAAGATACTGTAACCAAGAAAAAAATAGGCACAGCCACCTTTAGAGATACAACAGCTGATCCGGATGACGGTATAACAATGGATTTTTTATTTGACGGTGAAGATGAGGTATTTGAGGATTTTCATGATGTGAAAGTTAACGCAATGGCTGAATTTGCTTTAGATACTACCGGTGTAGATCCTGATCCGAACAATACTTCACAGCAAATAACTGTATTAACCAAGACTTATGACTTAAAGCCTACAAGAGATGAAGTTTTTGTAGAAAAAGAAGGTAAGGTTGATTATGAGCATTCACGCTCGGTAAAATGGACTGTAAAAGTTAAAAGAGAGGCTATAGGAAAACCTCTAAATCTTGAAGGATATAAGATAGAGGATGACCTTGTAAATACGAGAGATTATGTGCCGAATACATTTATGGTAAACGGTACACCGGCAGCACCTGTATATAACAGTGCGAATAAAAAGTTGAGTTATGAATTTCCGGTAGGCACAATTAGCCCGGTTACGGTTGAATTTAATACCGAACTTGATAACGAAGATTTTATAAAAAAATATAAGGCTAAAAATAAAGTACATTTACTTAAAGGAAATAATAAATTAAAGACCGCCGAGGCTGATGTAATTTGGGATGCCGGATTCGGCAATAAAACAGTAAAAATGTATGATAACAAGCCTTATCGAAATGAAGGAAACGACTATTTAATTGACTGGGAAATAATATTCAATGAAAAGTCGTATAGTTTCGCAGGCGTAACAATTAAGGACGAGTTAAAAGATGAAGAATTTGGAAAATTGGGACAGCAGTTTGTAAGTGCCAAGCTTGAAAAATGGAATGGCGGCACTTGGGAAGAGGTATCAGGCAAAACATGGTCTAGTGAGCCTGTAGGGCATATATATAATATAGGTGATATAGATTATAAAATAAAGCTTACAATCACATCTAAGCTTACAAGAGTTACATCATCAAGTTTTAATACCAATAATAAAATTAAGAATTCAGCAAATGTTAAATGGACAGGCAATACTGTGGGTGCGGAACTTGAGAAAATAATAGAATTCGGAACTAAAAGCCTGACAAAGCATGCAGTGGTTAAACAGGGAACTAAAGGCGGTCTATATGTAGGTTTTGATACGGAATGGCAGGGGGATATAACACCGAACAGCAGCATAAATCCTGCAACTTCTTATATATATGACTGTATGATTTTTGATAATACTGTAAGAACGGGAGAGTTAAGGACAGGATTAACACCGTTTACCTTAAAGGATCAGAATGATCTTCCGGCTACACTTAGCAGTAATATAGATGCTAAAAAGCTTATACCTTATCATGACAGATTTCTTAAATGGTCTGAGTGGAATGCAGCTAATCCGAGTAACTTACATTATAAAATATATAAAATGTATGTGGGCACAAAGCATATAGGCGACATACTGGAAGTTAACGGTTTTTCACCTGACAACAAAGATAAGAACAAATTTTTATTTAAGGCAAAGCAGACTGCTCTTAATATACTTATGAAGAGTGAAACTGCTTATAATATAATGCAGCTTGTACAAAATGACATGATTGTTGAAAGTGCTTGGATTTGGCCTAAGTATAATGCAAAGCTGCTAAAAAAACAGGTATTTACAGCTAAAGCTGCAAAAGAACTTGGTAGCGGAGCAGATGCTTATTCGGCTTATAAAGTAAATAAAGATGTCTTTGATGATACTAACCAAAAGGGGATGGACAACGCAGAATTTGCGTATAATAAAGAAGACAGAAGCCTTATGTATAGAATAAGTGTAAATGCAGCAGGCATAAACGGTATAGGTGATCAGATTGGAGCTGTGGAAGTAAAAGATAAGTTGCCGGAAGGTTGGGAATTTGTAGATATACAACCGGGCAAAAAGTTTCTTATATATGAAGGAATATCCTATACAGATGAGGCTAATACGGATGCAACCGTAAAGGCGGTAAGCGGACCTCTAAATTCAGCACCGCCAAATTTAATATCAACTATTTCAGCGGTGCTTCCGGCAACAAGAGATAATAATGTTGAATTTGCTTTTAATAATATTGATAAACCTTATGTAATATTGTTAAAAGCTAAGGTAAACGATTTTACTAAATATATAAACAAACAGGAAGAAATGACTAATACAGCTTCACTTGGAATGAAAAACGAATTGTTGAAAAGTGAACAGAAGGCAAGTATTGATGAAAGATTTCTGACTAAAAATTATGATGATACTACAATACCTGACGGATTTCTTACTTGGAATATAGAATATAAGCCTTATGCTTTTATTAATCCTTCAGCGGATATTTCCTTAGAAGATGTACTTAGTACGGGAATTGAGCTAAGAAGATATATTGATACCGGAAAATTTGTATTTAAGGATGATAATTATAAGATTTTAGAGGGAAGACATGATGAAAACGGTACATTTGTAGCGGAAGGAGAAGGGCTTACAACCGAACAGTTGGAGAATATTTTAACTTATAATCCGACTACAAGAACTTTTACTATCAAAATTCCTGATAAAACAAAGTCATACAAGATTTCTTATATAACTGATATAAAGGATAAAAATGCGTCACAAAGAGTAGATAATACAGTTACACTTAAAGAAGGAAGTGTAGATATAAATGCTCATTCACCAAAGGAGTATTTTATTTCCAATGCTTATGGCAGCGGCAGTATGAGGCCATATAAGTGGATTAAGATAATTAAGAAAAATTCGGAAGGAAACAATCTTAACGATGCCGAATTTGAACTTATACCAAGTGGAAGTGCAACGGGAACAAAGCTTAAAACAGCTTCCGACGGCTCGCTGGAATTTAGGCATCTTTTGCCGGGAGCATATAAGCTAAAGGAGGTAACCGCCCCAACGGGTTATGTGCTTGATCAGAATGAGTATATAGTTACAATAAGTGAGCTTATAGTAGGTTTTGATGTTGATATAGACACACAGGGGAATACCAAAGTAAAAAGGGAAAGAAATGTTATTACAATAGAGAATGACAAAATTCCTTCAAATCCACCTTCAAATCCACCTTCAAATCCTCCGCACACTCCGGTAATTTCACCTGAACCGCCTAAGCCGAATAATCCGGAAAAACCGAAAGATCCGCCGACTCCTACTAAGCCGAGAGTTCCGGATGAACCTGAAGAACCTGATGAGCCGACCGACCCTGACGAACCCGATGAACCCGAAGAGCCAACTGATCCGGAAGAACCTGAAGAGCCGGACACTCCGAATCCTCCGCCGTCAATTCCAAATTACCCGCTAAGAAGAACTCCGAATCCGAATGACCCTGAAAGTCCTGATGAAATCATAGTAATTAACGATGACGGTACTCCGATTGGAAACTTTATAAAGAAAAAGAAACCTAATGGAGAGTTTGAGTATGTGTTTGCAGATGACGGTACACCTTTGTCACATTTCCTATTTCCAACTGACAGACCTGTACTTCCTAAGACGGGAGGTACGGATAATATTTGGTATTATGCGGTAGGAATCGGGTTTATCCTTGCTGGAGGCTTATCATCTAAGAAATATAAGTTATAAATAAATTTGTTATAATCATATTAAGCCTTACACAGAAAATGAAATATAAGCCTGTGTAAGGCTTGGATTAAATTATTTGTATTTCATTTTTTTTTGTGATATAATGTGAACACTTAATGAATACAAGCCGTAAGGCGAAGTATGAATTTAGTGACGACGCACCATAGGTGCTAGTACCTTTAGGTAGAGCGGTATCTAAGCACTTAGTGAAGTCGAGCCTGTTTTGGCGAAGACTGAACTTAGTACTTATGATATAATGTGAACACTTAGCGACAAAGCACTAAAGAAGTATTCAGGAGGTTTACATGGAACACTATATTCCATATATTATAACTGCGGTTATAATAATTGCACTGTTAATAGGCTTATATTTTTTATCTAAGTATGCGAAAAAGCTTCAGGATAAACAGGCGGCAGCAAATGAACAGATGAGAGAAATGGAACAGTCCGTATCGTTGCTTGTTATTGATAAAAAAATGATGAAGCTTAAAGAGGCGGGATTTCCACAAATAGTTGTAGATCAGGCACCTAAGCTTTCCAAGCTTTCAAAAGTGCCTGTTGTAAAGGCTAAGGTCGGACCTAAAGTTATGAGCCTTATGTGTGACCCTAAGGTATTTAATGTTATTCCCGTAAAAAAAGAAGTAAAAGCCACTGTTTCAGGCATTTATATAACAGGAGTAAAGGGACTTAGGACAGGACTTGATAAGGCTCCTGAAAAGAAAAAACTTATGGATAGGATAAAGGGCATATTTAATAAATAAAATAATGTGCACTTGATATAAGGGCACTCAGTGAGGGTGTCCTTTTATTATAATAGAAAGAGGATTATGGACAGGATTGAAGAAAAGGCATACGGAAAAATAAACCTAAGCCTTGATGTGCTTGGACGCAGGGAAAATGGATATCATGACATAAGTATGGTAATGCAGACTGTGGACATATATGATATAATTTCATTAAAAAAGCTTGAAAATAATGAAATTAAGCTTGCCTCCGATAAACACGGTTTGCCCTCGGATGAAACTAATATAGTTTATAAGGCTGTTAAGCTTATTAAGAATGAATATCATATAGAAACAGGAGTAGAGGCTTATATTGAAAAGAATATTCCGATAGCGGCGGGTATGGGAGGCGGAAGTGCGGATGCAGCTGCCGCTTTAAGAGGAATGAACAGGCTTTTCGGGCTGGGACTTGACTTTTACAAATTGGAAGAACTTGGGTTTAAGTTGGGAGCTGATGTGCCGTTTCTTATAAGGGGAGGCATAGCACTCGCAGAAGGAATAGGTGAAAAACTTACTAAATTGCCTGACTTTCCGGAATGTACTTTAGTTATTGCAAAACCGGATTTGGGAGTTTCAACAAAGGAAGTTTATGAAGCTTTTGACAGTTTGGGGCGGATAGTGCATCCTGATATAGAAAAATTAGTATCTGTATTAGGAAAATCTTCACTTAAAGATATAACTAAACTCTTAGGAAATGTACTGGAAGAAGTGACTGCTAAAAAATATGGTATAATAAAAACAGCAAAGAAACTGTTGGTTGAAAATGGAGCTGTATTTTCTATGATGACAGGAAGCGGACCTGCTGTATTTGGAATTTTTGAAGATAGAAAAGAGGCGGAAAAAGCCTGCTTTAAACTTAAAGAAAATAAAAATTTTGAGTTGGTGGAAGTTACAAAATGCCTTAGACAGTAAAGGAGATTTATGGATAAGTATATGTTAAATGAATCTGAACTTCCTTTAAGAGATGTAGTTTTTCGCACCCTTAGAAGACAGATACTGATGGGAGAGTTAAAGCCCGGTGAAAGGCTTATGGAAGTTAAACTTACAAAAAAACTTGGCGTAAGCAGGACTCCTGTAAGGGAAGCTATACACATGCTTGAGATAGAGGGGCTTGCAAAGGTAGTGCCGAGAAAGGGAGCTTCTGTAAGCGACATTACAGAAGAAGATTTGCAGGATGTATTGGAAGTAAGATGTGCTCTTGAGGAACTGGCGGTTGAACTTGCCTGTGCAAGAAGAAGTGAAGAAGATATAGTGAACATAAAGAAAGCTGCAAGAGCCTTTATGGAAGCGACCAAAACAGAAAGCATTTCGGAAATGGCAGAAATGGATGTGGAATTTCATAACCATATTTTTTCCGCAACCGGCAATAAACGCCTGATACAGCTTGTAGGAAACTTATCTGAAAGGATGTATCGCTACAGGATAGAATATCTTAAAAATAAGGCTGTGTATGAGGGGCTTATAAGAGAGCATAACGATATAATCCGTTACATAGAAAGTAATGCACCTTCTGAGGCAAGAGGAGCTATAAGAAAGCATATTACGAATCAGGTTGAGCAGGTGAGCCTTGACATAAAGGCGGGGAAGGAAAAGAAGAAGTAATGAAAAAAAGAATAGCAGTTATAGCCGGAGGACGCTCCAGTGAGCATGAAGTTTCTTTGGTAAGCGGTGCAAGTGTAATTGAAGCCATAAATACAGAAAAATATGATGTAAAAATTATAGTTATAAACAAAGACGGAGAGTGGTTGCTTGTTCCTGATTTAGAAGCGTTAAAAAGTGGAAAATGGAAAGAAAGCAAAGTTAAGGCTGTAATTTCTCCGGATGCAAAAGATGGGGCTTTAATTATATTTAATGATGATACTTCCGTGGAGAAACTTACTATAGATGCGGTATTTCCGGTACTTCATGGGCTTTATGGTGAGGACGGTACTATTCAGGGATTATTTGAAATGGCAGGTATTCCTTATGTCGGCTGTGGAGTTATAGCATCTGCCGTGGGTATGGACAAATGGTATACCAAGCAGGTAGTGGATACGACAGGGATAAAGCAGGCACGCTTTGTACCTGTTTACAGGGAAGAACTTAAAGAGATTGATAGAGTCATAGACAAAATAGAAAAAGCTTATCCTTATCCATATTTTGTAAAACCTTCCAATGCAGGTTCTTCAAAAGGAGTGAGCAAAGCAGGTAACAAAGAAGAACTTAAAAAGGCTTTAATTTTGGCAGCAGAACATGACAGGAAAATCCTCGTAGAAGAAACTATAGTCGGCAGGGAGCTTGAATGTGCGGTACTTGGCGGGTTTAATGCTAAGGCAAGCGGTGTAGGAGAAATTCTTGCGGCAGCCGAGTTTTATGACTTTGATGCAAAATATAACAACGAGGAGTCAAAAACGGTGCTTTCCCCAAAACTTCCTGAAGGTAAGACTGAGGAAATAAGGGAGGCGGCAGTTAAGATATTTAAGGCACTGGATGGTTATGGGCTTTCAAGAGTAGACTTTTTCCTTGAAAATGATACAAATGAGATAGTATTTAATGAGATAAACACTCTTCCGGGATTTACAGGAATAAGTATGTATCCTATGCTGTGGGCAGAACAGGGAATTGATAAGAGTGCACTTGTGGAAGAGCTTATAAGTCTTGCACTTAGGAGATATGAAAGTTAAATGAATAAGAAAGTGAATGTAAGCCTGTCATCATATCAGAAAACAGATTCAGCGGCGGAGGAAATCAAGGTTTTTGCTCCCGGCATCTATTCTCTGATAAATGGCAGGCATTTTGTAAAATACAATGAAAAGACTGATGAGGGCAAAGAAAATAAGGTTTTGCTGAAGTTTGAAGAAAATTTTTTTGAAATGACCAAATCGGGTGAAGTATCAAGTGTACTTACCTTTGAGGAAGGAGTAAAAACAGAGGGAGGCTATAAAACACCTTTTGGAACTTTTGTGATAGTTACCGACACAAAGAAACTGGATGTTAAAGTAGGAAAGAAAAATATATTTATAAACTTGGAATATGAACTTGCAATAGACGGTGAATTTGTGGCGGACTGTAAGATATATATTGAAATTTGTTAATATTGAAAGGGAGGTAAAATAATGAGGGCAGCAGTTATATGTATGAATGGATTTGAAGAGGTTGAAGGGCTTACAGTAGTCGATATGCTTATAAGACTGGGAATAAAATGTGATATAGTGGGAAAGGAGGTTTATGTAACCGGCTCACATAATATAACAGTTAAGACAGACAGGCTTTTAGAAGAGGTTAAATCAGACGAATATAATGCTATAATTCTCCCGGGAGGGCTTCCCGGTGCACAGAACCTTAGAGATGATGAGAAAGTAATATCTATGCTTAAAGAGATGGATAAGGCAGGTAAAATTGTAGCTGCAATTTGTGCAGCTCCTATAGCCCTTGAAAAAGCGGGAGTGCTTAAAGACAGAGAATTTACAGCTTATCCCGGTTTTGGAGAGAAAATAGAGGGTGGCAAATTTAAGGAAGAGCTTGCAGTAACAGATAAAAATATAGTTACTTCTAGAGGACCTGCTACAAGTATGGAATTTGCATTTGCCGTAGCGGAGGCTTTGGGCATAAGCACTAATGAACAGAGAAAGGCTACACTTTGGGACAAGGTAACAGGAAGATAGTATTATAATAATTTGGACTTAGAAAGGTAAGATATGGTGGAAAGCCGGTTTTCAAGAACAGAACTGCTATTAGGAAAAGGTGCGGTAGAAATTTTGGCAAAAAAAAGGGTTGCCGTATTTGGAACGGGGGGAGTAGGCGGCTTTGTATGTGAAGGGCTTGCTCGTTCCGGTATAGGCACATTGGATATTATAGATAAGGATATAGTGGAATTAAGCAATATAAACCGTCAGCTTATAGCACTAAACAGTACTGTAGGCTTAAATAAGGTGGATGTACTTGAAAGCAGGTTAAAAGACATAAACAAAGATATTGTTGTAAATAAATATAAATGTTTTTTTCTTCCTGAAACTTCCGAAAGTTTTGATTTTACAAAATATGATTATGTGGCGGATGCTATTGATACTGTTACGGGTAAGATAGAACTTATATTAAAGGCTAAGAAAGCGGGTGTACCTGTAATATCGGCTATGGGTGCAGGCAACAAGCTTGATCCGACCGCTTTTTGTGTATCCGATATATACAAAACCGATATCTGCCCTCTTGCAAGAGTAATGCGAAGGGAGTTAAAAAAGAGAGAGGTAGAGGGATTAAAGGTGGTATATTCAAAAGAAAAGCCGGTCAAGCCGGAATTTAAGGAAGGTGAAGAGATAACACCGGGCAGTGTATCCTTTGTACCTTCTGTAATGGGATTAATAATAGCGGGAGAGATTGTGAAAGATTTAACAAGAAAGGAACTCCGTTAATAATTCGGGTTTAAATTTGTGCTGAAATATGATACTATTTAAGCAGTTTTAGTGCACAGGCTTTGATAAAACATATGAAAGGAAGCAAAGCTATGAGAAAAGATGATTATTTTGGCAAAATTAGAGAAATATTGAAAAAAAATCCCTTTATACTTGTAGGGGTAAGTGATATAGAAGGCGAGGAAATCTGCCATTTTCTAAAAAAAGAAAAGAAGGAGTTTGAAAGTGTAAAACTGGCTCCTGAATCTCCGTTTTGGGAAGAAGTTCCTGAAAATGTAAAAGAAAAAGTTAATAATGCCATATTAAGCGGAAAAAGGGTTATAAGCTTTTGTATAAAAGGGAATATACCGGAAGCAGTATTTTCAATAGCCTCTATGTGGCATGGGGGAGATGATGCGGATAGGGCGTTTTCTCCTATTGAACAGCTTTCTTTTGCAATAAAAAAAGAGGTATCTCCTTACTATAGACTGATTGGGGCAAACAGCAGAGGAGTTATATATGCTATGCGTGAAGAGGCTGAAACTCTCCTTAGAGGATTTGGGGCAAGGGGCAGGTTTAAGAGCATTTTAAAAGATGCCGAAATTACCGACTATGACTTGGAAGATTACAGACAGAAGGTTTATGATTCCGGTGAGGCGGGTATGGAGCGTATTCCTGAAACTTACAGGGCGGGTATAGGTCTTGTAATAAAGGAAATAAGAAGAAAGGACAGAGCGGCACAAGGAATAACACAGGAGCAGGAATTACAGGCGGAAAGAGCGGTAATGAAGTCTTATCTTATAGGCAGTGTAACTGTAGTGGATATGTTTGAGGCTAAGCCGGCAGCGGTATTTGACCGTCTTGTAGAAACTGAGAAGTATGGACTGCTTATGCTTTCTGCAAATGGAGAGAGCTATTTTTTAGGACCATGGAGCAAGGTAAAGAAATTTGAGGAGCATTTCTTGGAAGGAGAGGTAGGCGGGGAGCCTCCTATAAGAGGGCATTGGTCAGGAAAGTACAGCAAGCTCCTTGTTGTAGATTTTGTGGAAAGTATGGAAAAGGTGAAAGATAAAAAGAAATTACATGAGAGGTCGGAGCTTTTTATGAAGTTGTAGAAAAGTCAGATTAAAATTATTAATACTACAGTAACGGAATTATTAATACGATAGATTTTGGAAAATCGGAGGAGTGTATGAAATTTGTGCTAAGGGCAGGGATAAATGCTGTAGTAGGCGGTTTTTTATTAGTGAATGCTATTTATATATTTAATGATTTTATAGATGAACTTAGTAGGGATTTGCCGTTTGATTTACCATTTACCATTATGCTGTATCCCATTTTTGTTTTTATTTTATTATACCTGTTTAACTTATTATGTAATAAAATTAAATATTTAAGTTTATGTATGAATAAAAGTTTATGGAGTGTCACACTGGGAATATTTATTTTCGGCTTATATTTTGTGTATAGGGCGATGTTTCCGGACTATTCCGGTCATTCAGGCTTTCTTGTCGAACTTGCAGTAGATATTGCTAATGGTATGTTTGTAATTAGCAGTTTGACAATGTTTATATTGAGCATAATTTTAAATATTTTGCATAAGAAAATAGAAACTCCGGATTGTCAATCTTTATAAATAAAAAAGGTTTACAATTATAAAAAAAAGATGTAAAATAATATCCGAGTTGATTGCAGCGTGTTCTGCATTAATTCGGATTAAACTTTTTAAAGGAGAAAGAAAATGTCATCAAATGAAAATGTAGCAGTTAAATCAAAGCTTGATGTAAAGAGCATAGCTATTATAGGTATAATGGCGGCTGTTTGCTGTGTGCTTGGTCCTTGGCAGATTCCTATCGGACCTGTACCTATTTCTTTACAGATAATAGCGGTTTGCCTTTGTTCTTATGTGCTTGGGGCTAAGAAGGGAGCACTTGCAGTCTTTGCATATGTATTGTTAGGCTTCGTAGGGCTTCCGGTATTTGCCGGTGCCTCAGGCGGTGCGGCTGCTTTATTCGGGGCTACCGGTGGTTATATTATAGGATTTATATTCATGGCATTTATAAGCGGACTTTTTATAGAAAGATTTGGAGTTAAAAAGGTTTATTTTCAGGTAATAGGCTTGCTTTTAGGACTTATGGTTTGCTACCTTTTTGGAACTGCTTGGTTTACGGCAGTAAATACAAAAGGCATAAACTTCACACAGGCTCTTGGTTATTGTGTATATCCGTTTATACCTTTTGATGTGGCAAAAATAGTTATTTCCATAATTTTAGGAAATGCACTTAAACAGGCATTAAACAAGATTAATGCGTAAGTATTGCAATACTAAAGGACGGGAGGTTAAGTATTCCGTCCTTTATTGTTACCTCTTTTTCTCCGGTAACAAGGAAACTGCCAAGTTTGGTATAGTCTTTACCGAGTTTCTGACTTATATTATTTTCAGAAGTATTTATTACAATAAGTACAGACTCATAACTGTCATCCGCCATATTTCTTGTAAAGGTTGAAACAGTTTCAGAGTCAAGGTTTTCAAAGCCCTCATAAAGCTTGGTTTTACCTCTTGCTATTACAGGGAAAACATGTCTTAGCTTAATTGCATTTTTATAATAATTATAAATGGAATTTTTATCATCAGCCTGTTCTTCAAGAGTTCCGTACATCATTTCAAACTCTTCCATATCTTTTGGACCTTTACACATTCCGGCTGCATTGTTGTCCTTTGTCCACTGCATAGGTGCTCTCTTGTTCTCATCTCTTCCGGAGCCTTTCATTCCGAGTTCTTCACCATAGTAAATAAAGGCGTTTCCGCTCATAAGCAGGTTCATAGCCCCTGCAAGCTTAATCAGGTCTACCCTGTGTTCACCGGAGTAATATCCGGCTGAACGGGGTATGTCATGATTTGTATAAAAAGGTGCATTTATATAATTTGGATTATTTCCTGAAAAAAGTTCATCTGCTTTTATCATTCTTTCTGCAAAATTACTTGCAGGATTTATTCCTTTAAGTATATTGGCTATGACTCCGTCACTGCCTGAAAACTCAAAATCAAAAAAGCTGTCAACTCCGCTTGTATAGTAAGCACCGTATTCACTTTCCGTACTCCATGCCTCTCCTACTATATAGGCATCATGCTTTATTTCCTTGACTGTCTTATTAAGCCAGGTAAGTATTTCAGTGTTTTTGGTAATATTTCCTGTTACATAATAAGTAACGGCATCAAGCCTGAATCCGTCTACTCCAATATCCAGCCAGAATTTGAAAATATCCTTAAATTCATTTCTTACAGCTTCATTTTCAAGGTTGAAATCAGGCATTTTGGGACTGAATCTGGCTTCATAGTACCAGTCGGTGCCTTCAACAGGAGCATATCCCTCTTGTTGTTCTTTTGTAAAATTGTAATAGTTAGCATAAGGGCAGGCGTTAAAATCAGGTTTTTCATTACCTTTAAGCCCTTTAAGGTAATTAGCGGCTTCTAAGAACCACGGATGTTCTGAAGATGAATGGTTCATAACAAGGTCAAAAATCACCTTAATATTTCTTTTATGGCAGTCATCTACAAGAGCTTTAAAATCCTCAAGAGTACCAAAATCCTTGTCTATATTTTTATAATCCATAACATCATACTTATGGTAAGAGAGGGAAGGGGAAATCGGGGTAAGCCAAATTTCATTTGCAAGTAGGGAAGTGCCTTTTTCAGCCTTACCGTCATTTATGTAGTCAAGCTTTTTTCTTATGCCCTCTAAATCCCCTATACCGTCCCCGTTACCGTCATAAAATGAGGATACGAAGATTTCGTATGCAACACGATAACTGTCCTCTATCAGCTTTACAGGTCTTTTATTTAAAGGGGTATTGCAGCCTGTAAGTGAAAGTGTAAGCGGAAGAGATACTGCAAGGGGCTTTAATATTTTATTTAATTTCATTTTTTCATTTCCTTTGTATTATTTAATGTTTTCTTATTGTAAACGAAAGAGTGGGAACTGTAAAGGTAAACTTAAAAAAAATTTAAATCTTTACCTATGGTTTTTAGTTATTTCTTGTGATATTATTGGTTTTATTACTATAGCTAGGAGGCTTGTATGAAGTTTAACAAAGATTTGTTGGAAAAAAGGTGGGTTGCTTATACTATTGCTGCTTGTTTAGCAGTTATT
>CAUTOC010000003.1:0-83033 GCA_963539695.1 uncultured Catonella sp.
TATTGCGCCGTGGAATTTTATAAGATATAAATTATATGATAAAGATAAGCAGTTAGTTTATGATAAATATGATAAAAAAGAGTATGAAATGATATTTTATCATTTTCAGGATATATACTATATCAATAGATATAGAGTAAGGTTAAATATTAAAAACCAATCTTGGATTGTAGATAATAATCTTTTTGATTATGTGTATCCACCCTATCTTATAAAAACAGAAGAAGTTAAGAAAATACTAGAAAAAAAGTATAATATAGAGTTGGTTTATTCTGCTTATGATAGTGGTATGAATATTAAATTTAATCTGTGGAATAAAATAAAAGAATTAATAAACACTCCATTTTTATTAGTAATAAGTAAAGTTAAATTTTTCTTTCTTAATAGGATAAGAAAAAATGAAATAATTTTAGATTTTGAGCAACTGGTAAAGGAGAATAATAAATGAAGATTGCAGTTGTAGGAGTAGGATATGTGGGGATTTCAATGGCTATCTTGTTAGCTCAGAACAATCAGGTTATAGCACTTGATATAGATTCAGTAAAAGTGGAGAAAATTAATCATAGGATATCACCACTTAGAGATAAAGAAATAGAAGAATATTTGAAAAATGAGAAATTGAATTTAACTGCTAAGATTGTTTCAGATGAAGAATATAAAAATGTAGATTTTGTTATAATAGCAGTACCGACAGATTATGATAGTGAAAAGAATTTTTTTGATACTTCATTGTTAGATAATGTCATAAATGATATTACTAGGATGAATAAAAAGGCTATAATAGTAATAAAGTCTACTATTCCGGTTGGATATACAGATGATATATGCAGAAAAACAGGAAATAAAAATATAATTTTCAGCCCTGAATTTTTAAGAGAAAGTAAAGCGTTATATGATAATTTGTATCCAAGTAGAATTGTGGTGGGCACTGATGAATATGATGAGAGTTTAGTAAAAGCAGCTAAAAAATTTGGGAAACTCCTTGAAGAGGGAGCAATGAAGAAAGATATTAATGTTATTATTATGGGAAGGGCAGAAGCTGAAGCAGTTAAACTTTTTGCCAATACCTACTTAGCACTTAGAATTTCTTATTTTAATGAATTAGATACTTATGCAGAGATTAAAGGATTAAAAACAGAAAATATAATACAAGGCGTTTGCCTTGATCCAAGAATAGGAGATAGTTATAACAATCCATCATTTGGATATGGTGGTTATTGTCTTCCTAAAGATTCAAAGCAGTTGCGTGCCAATTATGAGGATGTACCGGAGAATCTGATATCGGCGGTTGTATCATCAAACAGAACTAGAAAAGATTTTATTTCAGATCAGATTCTTAAAAAAGCAGGTTGGTATGGATATTACAGTAAAAATGAATGGAATGATGGGATGGAAAAACAGATAACAATTGGAGTGTATAGGCTTACAATGAAAAGTAATTCCGATAATTTCCGCCAAAGTTCTGTTCAGGGAATTATGAAAAGAATTAAGGCTAAGGGTGCTAATGTAATTATTTATGAACCTACTTTACCTGATGCTACTTTGTTTTTTGGCAGTAGAGTAATAAATGATTTAGAAAAATTCAAAAAAGAAAGCAATGTTGTTGTCGCCAATAGATATGACAGTAAATTGGAAGATATTAGAGAAAAAGTTTATACAAGAGATATATTTAATAGGGATTAACAATATTGAAAAAGGTGTTACTTATGTTGAACGTAATAAAAGATATAAATAATATGTTTGATAATAGGCAGAAAAAGAGAGTATTATTTTTATTTTGTGTTATGCTTATAGGTGCTTTTATGGAGGTAATAGGAGTTTCTCTTATGCTTCCAATACTATCTTCTATTATGACACCTGATATAATTAATAAGTATGAAATAGTAAAAGAAATTTGTAATATACTTGACATACATTCACATAGAACTTTTGCAGTTGTATGTATAATAGCTTTAATAATAGTATTTATGATAAAAAATATATTTTTAGTTTGGCAGTATTATATGCAGTCAAAATTTATATATGATAATCAGTTAGAAACACAAATAAAAATATATAAAAGCTTTATGAGAAGACCATACGAATATTTTTTAAATGCAAAATCAGGTGAAATATTAAAAATTATTCAAAATGATGTTGCAGTTACTTATAGCTTAATATACATATTACTAAGTATGATAACGGAAACAGTTGTTTCTATAGCTATATCAATAACCATATTTATTATTAATCCTGCAATGACAATTAGCGTTTCTATTATGCTCGCACTTGCAATGTTAGTAATAACAAGGCTTATTAAACCTGTGCTAACTAAGAAAGGAATTGAAAGAGAAAAGCATATAGGTATTGCGTATAAATGGCTTTTACAGGGAATTAGCGGCATAAAAGAAATAAAGGTAGCAGGCAAAGAAAAATTTTTTGAGAAAAATTATGCTAAAAGTGGTAGTATATATGTAGGTGCTGAGAAATGGAATGCAGTATTAGGCAATACTCCAAGACTATTGATTGAAGTCGTTGCAATTTGCTCTATGCTTTCTTTTATAGGGCTTTCAATATATCTTGGTAAAGATATAGAAGTTTTAATGCCGGCACTTGGAGCATTAGCGATGGCTGCCATGAAACTTATGCCAAGTGCTAATAGAATAGTTACTGCTAGCAATCAAATTGCATTTCAAAAGCCGGCTCTTAAAAAGCTTATTAGAGATTTAGAAGGTATTGATGACATAATAAGCGATAGTAAAAGTATAGAAGATAAAAATGGAATAGTTAAACTCAAGAAATCAATAAAGATAAATAATTTAACATATAATTATCCTAATAATAAGAATATATTTACAGAAGCCAACATGGAAATTCCTATAGGTAAATCAGTTGGAATAATTGGAAAATCCGGTACAGGTAAAACTACAGTAGTAGATATAATTTTAGGTCTGCTTTCTCCAAGTGAAGGAGAAGTTTTAGCAGATGATGTAAATGTTATGGATAACTATAAGGGTTGGTTAAATAATATAGGATATATTCCACAAACTATTTTTATAATGGATGATTCCATAAAGGCAAATATAGCTTTTGGAGAAGATATAGATGATGAGCGTATATGGAAAGCTTTAAGAGATGCTAAGCTTGAAGAATATGTGAAGACTTTACCTGAAGGATTAAATACAGGAATAGGAGAAAGGGGGATACGCTTGTCTGGTGGTCAGAGGCAGAGGATAGGGATAGCAAGGGCACTGTATATGGATCCTGATATTTTAATATTTGATGAGGCAACATCGGCTCTTGATAATGAAACAGAATCAGCTATAATGGAATCAATAAATCAGTTACATGGCAAAAAAACTATGATCATTATAGCTCATAGACTGCAAACCATTGAAAATTGTGATATTGTATATAAGGTGGAGGATTTAAAAATAATAAGAGCTAAATAATATAGTTTTATGGAGGATTTTATGGAAAAATTAGCAATAAAGGGTGGAATACCGGTAAGAGCAGGAAAGTTATTTTATGGAAGACAGTGGATTGATAGCAAAGATATAGAAGCAGTTTCAAGTGTCTTGAGAAGTGATTTTATAACTTGTGGACCAAAGGTTGACGAGTTTGAAGAACTTTTAACAGAGTATACAGGAGCTAAATATGCGGTAGCAGTAAGTAGCGGCACTGCTGCACTTCATTGTGCCTGTGTAGCAGCAGGGATAGGTCAAGGAGATGAGGTAATTACTACACCACTAACATTTGCAGCTAGTGCAAATTGTGTTTTATATTGTGGTGGAACTCCGGTCTTTGCTGATGTAGATACAGATACATATAATATTGATCCTAGAAGTATAGAAGAAAAAATAACAGATAAAACAAAAGCAATTATAGCGGTAGACTTTACAGGTCAGGTTGTTAACCAAAAAGAAATAAGAAAAATATGTGATAAATATAACTTATTATTTATAGAAGATGCTGCTCATTCTATTGGTTCAAAATTTGAAGAAATGCAGGTAGGAAGCTTTGCAGATATGACCTGCTTTAGTTTTCATCCTGTTAAAACAATAACAGGTGGCGAAGGTGGTGCAATAACTACAAATGATGAAGAATTATATAAAAGACTCGTGCTTGCTCATGCACATGGGATAGTTCGTGATAGAAATATGTTACCTGATGAAGATGATATTGGTGCTTGGTATTATGATGAAGTGAGTCTTGGATATAACTATAGAATGACAGATTTTCAAGCAGCATTGTTATCAAGTCAATTAGAAAAATTGGACTTTTTTGTAAGCAGAAGAAAAGAGATTGTAAATCGTTACAATATGGAATTTGAAAACATACCTGAAATTATTATTCAAAAAGAAATACCGGAAGCAGATACTTGTAGGCATCTTTATATAATAAGGTTAAATAAAGAGAAACTAAACTGCACAAGAAAAGAATTCTTTGATGCAATGAGTATGGAAAATATACAATGTCAGGTGCATTATATTCCGGTATATTGGTTTTCATATTATAAGAAGTTGGGATATGAAAAAGGATTATGTAAAAACGCAGAAGAGATATATAAGGGAATAATGAGTATACCGCTATATCCAAAGATGACTGATCAAGATGTGGAAGATGTAATACATGCAGTGAAAAAGGTAGTGAATAATTACAGAAAATAAATGAGGAAGTAAGATGAAAAATATTGCTATAATAACAGCACGAGGTGGTTCAAAAAGGATACCAAGAAAAAATATTAAAGAGTTTTGTGGAAAACCTATAATAGCTTATTCGATAGAGAGTGCAATAAAAAGCGGTAAATTTGATATAGTTATGGTATCAACTGATGATAAAGAAATTGCAGAAATTTCAAAAAAATATGGTGCAGAAGTTCCATTTTTTAGAAGTGAAAAAACATCAGATGATTTTTCTACTACAAATGATGTATTGCTAGAGGTATTAAATGAGTATGAGAAACTTGGAGAAAAATTTGATATAGGTTGTTGTATTTACCCGACAGCTCCATTTGTAACCTATTATAAGTTACAGCATGCGTTTGATATATTTAAGGAAGAATATGCAGATTCTCTGATACCTGTAGTTAAATTTTCATATCCGGTTCAAAGAGCATTGATAACAGCAAATGAAAGACTAGTTTTTGAGTATCCGGAGTTTATAGATAGCCGTTCGCAGGATTTGCAAGCCCATTATCATGATGCGGGGCAGTTTTATATGTTTAGAGTAGATAGATTTAAAATAAATAAGAGGATAATGGTGGGTGAGATTTTGCCTTTGTATGTATCTGAGTTGGAAGTTCAGGATATTGATGATGAGACAGATTGGAAAATAGCTGAACTTAAATATAAATTAACCATTGAAAAGAGAGATTAGTGAAGATGGAATTTAAACTACGAAAAATTATAGAAGATGATCTTGAGCTTATAATGAAATGGAGAATGTCTCCAGATATCACAAAATATATGAGGACAAATCCAAAGCTTACTTTAGAGGGACAGAAAAAGTGGTTGGAGAAAATAAATATATCTAAAGAAGTAGAGTATTGGATGATTCTAGTAGATGATATGCCGGCAGGTATAATAAATCTTGCTGACATAGATTGGAAAAACAAAAGAGCAACATGGGGTTGGTATGTGGGTGAAAAACACCTGAGGTCGTTTCAGTTGGCGATTTCGTTAGAAATGAGTTTGCAAGAGTATGTATTTGAAAAGTTAAAATTTAATGAACTTTATAGTGATGTATTAAGTGAGAATAAAGGAGTAATACGAATAAACGAGTTATGTGGTAGTAGAGTAATCAAAGAGGAAATAGATGAAGTTGAAAAGGAAGGAAAAAAGTATAGTGTTACATATTTAAGCATAACTTGTGATATATGGAACGAAATTAAAAAGCTTCTAAATTATACTAGAATAAATTTTGATATTTAAGGAGTGATATGAATAGAATAGTTAAAATTGCTAATAATACAATTTCACAACAATCTCCGGCATATATAATTGCCGAGATGTCAGGAAATCACAATATGGATTTTAATAGAGCTGTAAAAATTATTGAAGAAGCTAAGAAAAGTGGTGCAGATGCAATTAAGGTGCAAACCTATACTGCTGATACAATTACATTAAAATGTGATAATGAATTGTTTCAGATTAATCAGGGAACAATATGGGATGGTACAACTCTTTATGAACTTTATAAAGAAGCTTATACTCCTTGGGAATGGCAACCTAAATTACAAAAAATAGCTTTAGAGTTAGGTATGGACTTTTTTTCCTCTCCATTTGATTTTATAAGTGTAGACTTTTTAGAAGAAATGTCAGTACCTGCATATAAGATAGCATCATTTGAAATAACAGATATACCTCTTATAAAAAAAGTTGCAAGTTTGGGGAAACCGGTTATTATTTCTACAGGGATTGCAAGACTTACAGATATAGAGTTAGCTATTGATACTTGTAAAAATGTTGGTAATGAAAATATAATTCTATTGAAATGTTCCTCTGCTTATCCTACACCTTATGAAGATATTAATTTAAAAACAATACCTTCTATGAGTGAAACTTTTGATTGTCTTGTAGGTTTATCAGATCATACAATGGGAAGTGCTGTAGCAACAGCTAGTATAGCATTGGGTGCAAAAGTAGTAGAGAAACATTTTACACTAAAAAGAAGCGATGGTGGTGTAGATTCTAAATTTTCTATGGAGCCGAAAGAATTTAAAGAGATGGTAGAAAATATAAGGAATGTAGAGAAAGCACTTGGTAGTGTAACATATGAGCTTACTAATAAAGAAGAGGCGGAAAGACAACATTCACGCTCGCTTTTTATTACTAAAGATATGAAAAAAGGAGATATATTAACAGAGAATAACTTACGCTCCATTAGACCTGCAGCGGGGTTACATACTAAATATTATTATGAACTGCTTGGTAAAAAAGTAAACAGAGATTTAAAACTTGGAACCCCTATGGAAATGAATTTTTTAGAGAGTGAATAATGAGTAATATTAAGTTTTTCTTTAGAGCAGATGCAAATGAAAAAATTGCAAGTGGGCATATTATGAGATGCCTATCAATTGCGTATGCAGCAAAAGAAATGGGAATAGAGTCTATTTTTATAACTGCTGATAATAAAAGTACAGAGATTTTAGAATTACATGGATTTAAAAGTATATCACTAAATTCTAACTGGAAGAAATTAGAAGAAGAAATTCATATTTTGTTATTTATATTGAAAAGGATGTCTGCTGAAGTACTTATCATTGATAGTTATTATGTTACTGAGAAATATCTGAAAACTTTGTCTAACCATTTAAAGACAGTATACATTGATGATGTTAATAGTTTCATATATCCTGTAGATATGCTTATAAATTATGCAATATCAGCATATAAGTACAATTATCCGTTACATTATAAAAAAATAGAATTATTACTTGGTACAGATTATGTACCACTTAGAAAAGAGTATACTTGTAACAGTAAAAGAAATATTAGAGAAGAAGCCTGTAAACTACTTCTTCTCTCAGGAGGAGCAGACGAACAAAATGCTTTGGACAGGTTATTGGCAGTACTATGTAAAACGAAATATAAAGAAATAATAGTAATTTGTGGTAAGTTTTATCTAAAGTTTGAAAGTCTTTGCAATAAGTATATTGAGTACAAAAATATAAATATTTATAAAAATGTGGATAATATAAAAGAGTTTATGGAGGATGTAGATATAGCAATTTCTGCCGGGGGTACTACCTTGTATGAACTTTGTGCAACAGGCACACCTACATTGTCATATACAGTTGCAGATAATCAGATTGATAATGCCAAATACTTTGATAAGAGAAGGCTGATTGAATATTTAGGGGATATAAGAAATAAGGATTTTGATTTTAATATTATCTTATCTAAACTTAATAAACTTGATAAATATGATGTTAGGCTTAAATTATCAAATAAGTTAAAAAGAGCAGTAGATGGAAAAGGAGCAAGAAGAATAGTAGAAAAAATATTGACAATGAAGGGAAAATGATGAGCTTTAATATATGTTTTGTAGCACCTAAACCTCCACCATACGGCGGGATAGCTAATTGGGTAAGTGAAGTATGCAAGTTTTTGGAAAAACAAAAAGTAGAATTTTTAATAATTGATACTTCTCCTAAAAAGAGAGAAACTGAAGGAAGAAATATCTTAGACAGAGTTATAGGTGGCGGGATTGGACTAATACAGGTAAGGAATAGAGCTATTAAAACTATAAGAAGATATAAACCTAATGTACTTCACCTAGTCACTTCTGGGAGTTTATCAGTCATAAGGGATTTATTTATAAGTAGTGTATTTAATAAATATAAGATTCCCGTTGTGTATCATATTCATTTTGGCAGGATTCCAGATATTGTAAAGAGAAATACAAAAGAGTGGAATGTAATAAAGAAAATTATAATTAAGGCAAAGTATGTTATTGCAATAGATAAACCAACTTATTACATATTAAATGAATATTTTGGTGATAAAATAAAATATATTCCTAATCCTATAAATACTGGTGAAATGCCTCAAATTAGTAGTAAAAAATATAAAAAATGTATATTTTTGGGATGGATTATAAGAGAAAAGGGGATAGAAGAGTTACTTTTGGCTTGGCAAGAAATTGTAAAGGAATATGTGGATTGGGAACTTGAATTGGTTGGACCTTACAAAGATGAATATTATAAAGAGTTACAAGGAAAATATAGTTTTGATAATATATCCTTAAAAGGAGAGGTATCTCATAATGAAGCAATGGAATTATTAAATAGATCAGATATTTTTATATTGCCAAGTTATACAGAAGGATGCCCGTATGTAGTAATGGAAGCTTTAGTACTTGGAAAGAAGGTTATAGCTAGCGGAGTTGGTAATATTCCGGATATGATAGAAGAAAGAAATGGAACGATTGTCGAAGTTCGTAATTCATCGGATTTAACTGATGCAATAAGAGAATCGATAAATGAAATAGACAATTTTGATAGAATGCTAGTGCATAAAAGTGCCATAAATGAATATGATATAGAAATAATAATGAAAAAATACTTTGAATTGTGGAAAGGACAAGTATAATTTGAATACCTTATTTATATCAGAAATGCGTTTTCCAGAAGGTAATGCAGCCGGAGTTTTGAGATTAAAAAATATAGTAGCGATGTTTAAGACGCAAGGAGATTCAGTATTTGTACTTGCTAAAGGATCATATACAGGCAAAGCAATAAGAAACTTTGATGAAATTTCTTATATATCCCTTAGAAGCAAAGGGAATAATTATATTTCAAGAGCTTTTGATTTGTATTCATTTTATTGGAGGGTTAAGAATTTTTTAAATATTTCTGAAATAAAATGGGATAAAATTGTTATATATACAGTAAATAATAAGGTGACAGAATTCGTGAAAAAATATGCTATGAAACATAATATAAAACTTTATATTGATTGTGATGAATGGTATTCACCGGAAGAGTTTAAAAAAGGTATACAAGATAAAAGTTATAAGGCAAATAATAAACTTATAACTGAGATAATAGATAAAAATTTTTCTGTAATTGCAATAAGTAGTTATTTGAGGAGTTATTTTACAGCAAAAGGCATTAATGCAGTAAGAATTCCGGTGACTATGGACATGAGAACTATAAAACCTGTATTATCAAGAAATAATGAGAAAAGATTATTTTTGTATGCTGGCAGTCCTGGAGGAAAAGATCCATTAAATAAAATGATAGATAGTTTTAGATTGTTATCAGAAAATGATAAAAATAAAGTGGAGTTTTGGATTTTAGGTGTGGATTGGACATGGATTAAGAAGAAATATAGTTATACGAAAAATGAATGTAATGAAATGTCAAATTTTATCAAACCCTTTGGAATTGTCACTAGAGATGAAGTTGTTAAAAAACTTTGCATTGTAGATTTTACAATATTAATAAGGCCGGAAGGACTTAGATATACAAAGGCAGGATTTCCGACAAAAGTAGTGGAAAGTCTCTCTTATGGTACTCCGGTTATTGTAAATTTGACTTCGGATTTAGGGAAATATATAATAGATGGTAAAAATGGGTTTATAGTAAAGGATTGTTCAAGTGAGGAGTTGAGAATTGTGATTGAGAGAGTGATAAAGCATGAATATACCCAATCAATTTATAGTAATGCAAGAGAACTGGCAGAAAAGAGTTTTGATTATAGAAAGTTTGTTGGTAAATTAACAGAAATTAAAATATAATTATTGGCTAATGGTTTAGGCTGAATAATAGGAGCATTGCTTTAATTTTAAAATGATGTATGATATAATCGTATAGTTTTTAAAAGTTTATAGATAAGAGATAGGTAAAGAAGTATGAGTATAATATAAGTTGAATATATTGTTTTTGTTGCTGTTTTGTTACTTTTATATTGGAATATACCTGCAAGATTTCAATGGATAGTTTTGCTTGTAGCAAGTATAATATTTTATATTTTTAATGCACCTATATATACCTTTGTGTATATAGGAATTTCCCTTGTATCAGTATACTTTGCTATAAGATATTTTGATATTCCTATGACAAGCTTTGACGAATATAGTAATTTAGATAAAGAAGCTGTATTTGGTAAAACTACTGTGCTTAACTTATATAGGAGGTCAAAATTACATTCAGAAAATATATTTAAGGATAAAGATAAAATTATTATAAAAGAAAATATATTAGAAAATATTATATCATTAGCAAAAGAAAAGAAAAATACCAAATTTTATCTGTATTTTACACCATATAGTGTACTTTATTGGGACGATCTTATAAGAAGGGGAGATTTGGATAGAACTTTAGAAACACTAAAAATAGTAATTAAAGATTTGCTTGAGGTAGATAATATAAGATTGTATTATTTTTCAAATAATACAGAAATAACCACTAATTTTGATAATTATAAGGATACTGTTCATTATGGAGAATGGGTAAACTCGTATATTATAAAGGCTATTAGCAAAGGGGAAAATTTGCTTACAAAAGATAATTATATGGATTACTTAAATAAAACAAGGGAGATTTATACAAACTATGACTATAAATCATTACTTAATTCAAATTATTAACAAAATATTTTACCTAATATCGTAATATATTCACAGAATGAAAATAGTTATAAATATAATTGGAAAGAGGGAAAAATGGTCTTTTCATCATATCTTTTTATCTGTATTTTTTTGCCAATAACTTTAGGAGTATATTATTTACTCTCAAAATTGGACAATGATATATATCAGAGACTTTTTTTGATTACAGCTTCATTGGTGTTTTATGGTTATCAAAATACTTATTATTTGCTGCTTATAATATTTTCAGTGATTATTAATTACATGTTATCATATTTTATGACAGTAAATCATATAGCAGCAAAACCTATACTTATACTGGGTATTGTTTTTGATATACTATTGTTAGGATATTTTAAATATTTCAATTTTATATTGGATAATATTAATTTTGTTTTCAAAACATCATATTTTGTGGAGAAAATAATGTTACCTTTAGGTATAAGTTTCTTTACTTTTCAGCAGTTGTCATTTTTGATTTCCATATACAAAAAAGAACAAAAATTAGGAAGATTTATAGATTATAGTTTGTTTGTAGTTTTTTTTCCGCAGTTAGTTGCAGGACCTATAGTGCTTTATAATGAGATGATTCCGCAGTTTGCAAAGAAAAGCATAAGATATTATAATCCAAAAAATTTTTCAAGGGGAATTTATATATTTTCAATGGGATTATTTAAAAAAGCGGTCATAGCTGATACTTTAGCACTTTTTGTAAATAATGGTTTTGGTATGGAAAATGTGGGTTTGATACCTGCTTGGATTACAGTTTTTAGCTATACTTTTCAGTTGTACTTTGATTTTTCAGGATATTGTGATATGGCGATTGGGATTGGAAGAATGTTTAATGTTAAGCTTCCAATTAATTTTGATTCACCCTATAAGTCAGCTAGTATAAGTGAATTTTGGAGACGCTGGCATATTACTCTTGGAAGGGCTTTAGGAACATATATATATCATCCGCTGGGGGGGAATAGAAAAGGATTGATTAGAACCTGTACTAATCTAATGATTACTTTTTTTATAAGTGGACTTTGGCATGGAGCCGAATGGACGTTTGTAATATGGGGGGGGGGTACATGGATTTGTAGTAGTTATAGAGAAGGTATTTGCCGGTAAGCTTGAAAAAATTCCATATATTTTAAGGGTGAGTGTAACATTTATTTTAGTAAATTTATTTTGGGTTTTATTTAGAGCAGAGAGTTTTTTGGAAGCTATAAAGCTATATAGAGGGATGATTAATTTTAGATATATAGGGTTGTTTGACTTAAAAGATATAGTGTTTGATAGCATTATTAATTTTCCGACTATTGTAGATATGATATATATAATTGGAATATTGATAGTTTTATTTATTATTATATTCAGGACTAAGGATAGCTATACTATGTTAGAAGAATATAGACCGACATATAAGAGTGTATTAATTGCTATAATGTTGTTTTGTGTATCTTTGATATTTATATCTAAAGAAAGTGTATTTATTTATTTTAATTTTTAGATTAATTATAAGGGGCTGAAATGGAAAAAAGTATTGATGATAGAAAATGGATAAAAGTATTTGTTATAGGTTTATCATTATTTATTTTAATAGTGTCTATAATAGTTTATATTATAGATCCATATTTTCAATATAGAGTAAAGGATAATCAGTATTTCCTAAGTGGTCGATTTGTAAGTGCAGGTTTACTAAAAAATTATAATTATGACACTTTAATTGCAGGTTCATCAATGACTCAGAACTTTAAGATGGATAAATTCAGAGAAAAACTTGGAGTTATGCCATTACATATAGGTTTAGGAGGAATGAAAAGTTCTGAGATGCTTGAAGTAGTTAATCTTGCTGAATATGTAGGTAAAGCAGATACATATTTTTTGTGTATAGATCTTTCTAACTTTATATCTAACACTGAAAGCGAACTTTACAAATATCTATTAAAGGATGATGTATTATCAAAATTAAGATATTCTTTATCCTATGAGGCATGGTTAAGGTTTATGCCGGTAGATATAGTACTTTCTTCAGCAAAAAAAATGGGTATTGATTTGCCTCATAAATTTACAAGTAGTATGAGTATTGATGATTTGGAAAATTGGAATGATGATTATAAATTTGGAAAAGATATAGTGTTAAATAATTATAAAAATTCAGCTTTTTCTGTATCGAAGGTTGATAATACAGATTTATTGAATAATATGAAAATTAATATCGATAAATTTTTGGATGAATTGCAGATAGAGGATAAGATTGTAAATTTCTTTTTCCCGCCATATTCAGTATTGTATTGGGTTAATGCACAGAAAGAAGGATATTTTGAGAGTTACTTAGAAGCAAAAAAATATTTTGTGGAAAAGGCTACTGCAAAAGGTTATAATATATTTGATTTTCAGATAGATGAACTTACTATGAATTTAGATAATTATAAAGATACTACACACTATAAACAAGAAATAAATGACTGGATGATAGAATGTTTTGCAAATTTAGAGAATAAAGTAAATATAAATTCTGCAAATGAATATGGAAATAAA
This sequence comes from uncultured Catonella sp., assembly GCA_963539695.1. Taxonomy (GTDB): domain Bacteria; phylum Bacillota; class Clostridia; order Lachnospirales; family Lachnospiraceae; genus Catonella. The sequence continues at coordinate 13,606 of CAUTOC010000003.1, forward strand.
TTAAAGAGCAATATAGAAAAATTTAAATTGGAGCTAATCAAATTAGACTAGAAAGGTTATAAAATTATGAACTGCTATTCAATTCAAGATTTATCCATTGGCATAAAAGAAACTTTTATCGTAGAAATCATCCCTGATTTATTTGACAAATTTAAAGAAATAACAGGAGATATCAATCCTTTACATAATGATGAAGAATTTGTGAAAAAATTAGGGGGGGGGGTATAAAGGAAGAGTAGCATTTGGGATGTTAACAGCGTCATTCCTTTCTACTTTAGCAGGCGTATACCTTCCGGGAGAACGCAGTCTAATACATTCTGTAGAAATAAAGTTTACAAAACCTGTATACATAGGTGACACATTAAATGTCAGTGGAGAGGTTACAGAGATTAATGATACAGTTAATCAGATAGTATTAAAAGTTGAAATAAAAAATCAAAATGGCGAAAAAGTACTTAAAGGAAAAATGAAAGTGGGGTTTTTAGATGAAAGAAAGTAAGATATTATTGATTACAGGGGGGTCTTCAAGTGTTGGTATAGAACTGGTATCTGAAATAGAAAAAGACTATAGCACAATTTGGGTACATTATAATAATAGTGTAGATAGGGTCAATGAACTAAGAGGTAGATTAGGAGAGAAAATAAAACCCGTTAAGGCTGATTTTTCTAAAGAGGAGGATGTAATAGAACTAATAAATACTATAACCGAATCTAAAGAGATTCCTGACCATATTGTACATCTTGCGGCTATCAAGAGTGAAAATAAAAAATTCCATAAGTTTAATTGGAGTGAATATCAGAATATGGCAGATAGTTCTGTTAAGCCCATAGTATTGATTTTAAAGAAATTTTTACCGGTAATGTCTAAAAATAATTATGGAAAAGTAGTTTTTATGCTTTCATCATTTGTAGGAGGTGCCATACCTAAGTATCAGAGTCCCTATATTGTATCTAAATATGCTTTATATGGACTTATGCGTAATCTGGCAGCAGAATATATTGAAAAAGGCGTAACAGCAAATGCAGTTTCGCCTGATATGATAGATACCGGATTTATAGATAATATTCCTGATATAATAAAGACACAGAATGCAGAAAATAGTCCTATTAAGAGAAATCTGACTGTGCAAGATGTAATTCCGACATTTAAGTATCTGCTTTCTGATGGTGCTGATACGGTGTATGGACAAAATATAGTAATTATGGGGAAGTTGTAGAGTGAAATAATATGTTTTGTAGTTAGTGCAAAATACGAAGTAGATGAAGTATATATAAGATTACAAAAGGAAACAAAATGAATAAAAAAATAGTTATACTTATACCTTGTTATAACGAAGTTATGACCATTGGGAAGGTAGTTAGTGATTTTAAGAAAGAAATCCCTGAAGCTGAGGTTATAGTATATGATAACAATTCTTCAGATGGTACAGATGAAGTGGCAAGAAAAGCAGGAGCTACAGTTTTCTATGAGCATAGACAAGGTAAGGGGAATGTCGTGAGGTCTATGTTTAGAAATATTAACGCTGATTGCTATGTACTTGTTGATGGTGATGATACTTATCCGGCTTCTACAGTAAAGGAACTTATAAAACCGGTTCTTGATAACGGAGCGGAGATGGTAGTTGGGGATAGATTATCAACAACCTATTTTACAGAAAATAAGAGAGTTTTTCATAATTTTGGGAATAAATTAGTAAAGAATTTGATTAATAGGCTTTTTAATGGCTCTGTTAATGATATAATGACTGGCTATAGAGCATTTAGCAAGTCATTTGTTAAGAGTTTTCCGGTTGTATCAAAGGGATTTGAAATAGAAACAGAAATGACTATACATGCCTTGGATAAAAACATGTATGTAGTTGAAGTACCTATTGAATACAAAGATAGACCTGAAGGAAGCGTGTCAAAGCTAAACACGGTACAAGATGGAATAAAGGTTATTAGAACTATTGCTAAGTTGTTTAGAGATTATAAACCATTTGTATTTTTCTCATTAGTAAGTATTTTGGTGTTTTTATTTGGACTGATATTTTTCATAGGTGTGTTAATAGAATATTTTGAAACAGGATTGGTTACAAAAATCCCTACATTAATCGTATCTTCGTTAATTATGTGGGGGGGGGGTATCACTATGGTTGGCAGGAGTAATACTCCATGTAATTGTAGGAAAGCATAGACAATTATTTGAATTGCAAATGAATATTTTGAATGAAATTGATAAAGTAAAAGATAAAAACGATTAATTGTATTAAGGAGAAGCATTTATGAAAAACTGGAATATATTGGATAAATTAATTGCAAAGCTTAGGTACAGTCAGGTAAATAAATATGTAATAAAAGGTAATACAATAGTTGATATTGGATGTGGAAGAGAAGCAGAATTTCTGATGTCACATAAGGATAAGATAAATAAGGGAATTGGATTTGATTTTCGTATTGAAAATAAATACGAAGGAAACATATGTTTGAAAAATAATAGGGGGGGGGCAGTCTCTCCCGCTTCCTGATAATTCGGTCGATACTGTTTTTTTAAATGCGGTATTAGAACATTTAACAAATCCATATTCTGTACTAAAAGAGTGTAGAAGAATTCTGAAAGAGAATGGAAAAGTTGTAATGACAACGCCAACTAGGGCAGCAAAACCTGTTTTAGAAATTATGGCATTTAAGTTACATATTATAAATGAAGATGAAATTTTAGAGCATCAACATTATTATAATAAGGCAGATGTGGTAAAGTTGGCATCTGAAATTGGATTTAAATTAGAAAAATATAAATTTTTTGAATTTTTTATGAACAGTTTGATTGTTTATAGTAAAAGATTGGAGTAATTGTTAATAGAAGGGAAATTAAAGTGGAAAATAATAAAGAAAAATATATACATATTTTTGGTATTATAGTATTTTCATTAACATTTGTCATATTGTTAATTATTTATGGAATCTGTTATACACCGGACTCTTATGGTTACTTGGCAATGGATATTATAAGGGAACCTGTGTATCCGTTGTTTTTAGCAATATTAAGAAAGATTTTTGGAGAAGAAGTTTATCCTAAACTAACGGTAATTTTTCAAATTTTATTAGCAGTATATGCAGTATTTTCTTTTTGTAAAAATATTACAAAGAGATTTAATATAAAAGGCAGATACATTGTTTGTGTGTATCTTTTATTGTATGTATATTATTTTATGGCACTTCCTCTTTATATGATAATTAAACTTGATTCTCCTCTGGTTACCTTTCCATTAACTATACTTACAGAAGGTGTAACATATAGTCTGTATTTATTATATATTAAATCACTGATATTAGCAGGATGTGATGGGGATTATAAAAATTTATCTATAGCTATGGGCTATGCCTGTCTTATGTCACTTATAAGGGCAGGACTTATGCCTACTATAATAGCTACAGTAATAGTAGGAATTTATATATCCATAACAAGAAAGAATAAGATAAAAAAATCTATAACTGTCTTTGGGATGGGTATATTGGCTTTTGTGTTTATATTTATTTTTGAAAATGTATATTTTTTTATAGTTCATGGGTGCTTAATGACACATACCTATGGATCTGTTACAACTTTATCAAATATAATGTATACAGCAGATGAGACAGATAAAGATAAAATTGAAGATGAGAGTCTGAAAGAAATTTTTATTGGGACATATAAAGAAATGTGTGAGAATAGCTGTGGATATAATGTAGAGCCTTGCTTAAATCTTATAGAGAGAGGTATACATATAGAAAAGTGTCATGATTTCATTAAGTTTACAGCTTTTGGAAATTCAATAGGGAAGAAATATGATGAACTGAATATTGTCGGTGGAATAGAAAAAGGTATTTATAATGATAATATAGCAAGAAAATTGAGCAAAATTTTACTTAAAGCACATGTTGGAAGGTGGTTGGAAGGATATATTTCACTGTGTATTCAGGGATATATAAGAACTGTTGCCTATGCTCCGCAAAGCCTTTTTATGAGAGTATTTACTTGTATGGTAACAATTTTATATATTGGTGGATTAGTTTTATTAAGAAAAAATAAAGATATCATTACTTATCTGTTAATTACACTTTTGTCAATATTTGGTATAGTTTTATCAACTTCACTTGTAATTATGTGTATGACAAGATATATGGTTTATAATTTTGTTGTATTTTATACCGGGTTTATAATAATGTGGTGTAATCGCAAAGAATGTTTAGACAGTATAAAAAGTAAAGTAGGTAAAGGCGGTGAATGAAGTTTGGCATTATGAAGATAAGCTTAAAACAGATTTTTAATTTTGTAATAGTTGGTGTTATGGCATTTATAATTGATTATACAATTTTATTGGCATTAACGGAATTTGCTGGTATACTATACTTAGTAGCAGCAGGAATTTCATTTTCAGTAGCCGTCATATTTAATTTTTACTTTAGTATGCGGTTTGTATTCGATGCTAAGGACAAAAATAAAAAAGAACAGTTTCTTATTTTTCTTGCTACAAGTATAACCGGACTTATCTTAAATGAAATTGGTTTTTGGGTATTTGCGGGAAAAATAGGTATTGACTATAAGTTAGCAAAGCTGATAATGACTGCAATAGTAATGGTTTTTAATTTTACTACTAGAAAAACATTGTTTGAAAATGGTAAAAAGTAGCGGAAGTAATTGTTTGTGATTGGCGTACTATAAAATTCACGGAAAGGATAGAATATGAAACCACTAGAATACCCCTTTGACGAGAACTATATCCTCTCAAAGAAAAAGAAAATAAAAAAGGAACTTCTTAACTCGGGAGTAAATTTCACCGACACCAAAATAGCCATCTTAGGTGGTTCTACTACTAATGACATAAAGCTTTTGATGGAACTTTTTCTGTTAGACTATGGAATTAAGCCATCATTTTATGAGTCAGAATACAACCGTTATTATCAGGATGCAGTATTTCCTAATGGGGAGCTTGAAAGATTTGCTCCTCAAATAATTTACATCCATACTACAAACAGAAATATTACCGAATATCCTAAGATAAGCGACTCTCCCGAAGTTATAAATGAGCTTATTAAGAATGAAATGCAAAAATTCACTGTAATGTGGACTAAGCTTGAGGAGAAATATCACTGTCCGATTATTCAGAATAACTTTGAAATGCCACTCTACCGCCTTATGGGAAATAAGGAGGCAAGTGATATACATGGTAAAATTAACTTCATTAATAGGCTTAATGAAGAATTTTACAAATATGCAAGAGAACACAACAATTTTTATATATGCGACATCAACTACATTTCGGCAGATTATGGTTTGAGAAAATGGCAGGAACCTTTTTACTGGTATATGTACAAGTATGCGTTAAATGTATCAGCTATCCCTTATCTTTCTTATAATGTAGCCAATATAGTTAAATCTCTGCTTGGAAAAAATAAAAAAGGATTTGTGCTTGATCTTGACAATACTCTGTGGGGCGGTATAGTTGGAGATGACGGTGCGGATAACCTTGAAATAGGTCCTGAGGAATCAGGCGGGCAGGTATATACAGAGTTTCAGAACTATATAAAAGAGCATAAGAGTTTGGGGCTTGTATTAAACATTGCATCTAAAAATGAAGAAGAAAATGCACTGGCAGGTCTTAATCATCCTGACGGAGTGCTTAAACCTGATGATTTCATTGAAATTAAAGCGAATTGGGAGCCTAAGGACAGGAATTTTGCTAATATTGCAGAGAACCTTACCCTGCTTCCGGAAAGTCTTGTATTTGTGGATGATAACCCTGCTGAAAGGGCTATAGTTGCCGGTAACTTAAAGGGAGTAAGAGCACCGGAAATAGGAGAGGCACATAGCTACATTCAGACAATAGATCGTTCGGGTTTCTTTGAAGTGACTAATCTTTCTAAGGATGATATGAGTCGGAATGAGATGTATAAGGAAAATGTAAAGAGGGCTAAACTTCAGGCTTCATTTGAAAATTATGAGGATTATTTGCTATCGCTTGAAATGGTGGGGACTATAAAAAGATTTGAACCTGTTTACACAGCAAGGATTGCACAGCTTTCCAATAAAAGTAATCAGTTTAACCTTACTACAAAGCGTTATACACAGACTGAAATTGAAGAGATTATGAAAGATGAAAGCTATATCCCTCTTTATGGTAAGCTTGTAGATAAGTTTGGTGATAATGGGCTTGTATCGGTAGTTATCGGGCATATTGTGGAAGATATTTGCCATATAGACCTTTGGCTTATGAGTTGTCGTGTACTTAAACGCGATATGGAATTTGCTATGATGGACGAGCTTGTAATGAGGTGTAAAGAAAAAGGTATAAAGCAGATAAAAGGTTATTACTATCCTACAGCTAAAAATAATATGGTAAAAGAATTTTATGATTTACAGGGTTTTATTAAAATTTCAGAAGATGAACTCGGTAATACTGAGTGGAAATTTGATGTGGTGAACGGTTATGAAAAGAAAAATCATGTAATTAAAGTACGGTAATTCATAAAATGATAATATTTTATATATACCGATTTGCTATAGACAAAAGAAAATTAATGTTGTTAAATTATTAAAAAAGAGTAAAAAATATAAAATTTATTCTTGATTATAAAAATTTAATGATTTTAATAAAAAATTAATAAAAATAAAAAATGGAGGAAATGAAAATGACAAGAGAAGAAATTTTTGAAAAACTTAACGAGGTATTCAGTGATGTTTTTGATGAGGAAATCACAGTGACAGATTCCACGACTTCCGCTGATATTGAGGACTGGGACAGCCTTGAACATATTAACCTGATAGTAGCGGTGGAGAAAGAATTTAATGTTAAATTTAATATTGGCGAAGTTAATAAAATGAAGGATGTAGGCGAGATGGTAGACATAATATTACAGCGTTTATAATAAACAAGAATCTTTGATTAAAATTAAACTAAGCGAATAATGAATATTTTTTCAACCTATGCTAGACTTATACGAGTATAGAGATAGGTTTGATTTTAATTTGGTTTCAATGAAGGCTGAAATGCTTATCTTTTTCGGATAGGCATTTTTCTTGTTTGAGAAAAGTTCTTTTGAAACCGAGTGAAAAGAAAAATCTATCGGTAAGCAAAATAATATTATACGAGGAGGAGTGTAGAATATGGAAAATTTGCCTACAATCGATATGGTGAAGACAGGTGAGAAGATTGAAAGTCTTAGAAAGGCGAGAGGATTTACGGTGAGTGAACTGCAAGAATGTTTAGGATTCAACACACCACAATCCATTTATAAGTGGCAAAAGGGTAAGGTAGTACCTACTATTGACCATTTGGTGGCATTATCAAGTCTCTTTAAGGTAACTATTGACGAAATCATAATTATTGCAAAAAATGTTATCTAACAATGAGCACATATTTATAAGTGTTTTTTATTTGCTACTTGCTTTCAGTTCATTATTGTTATAAAATTGAGTAGTAAAGTTATATTTAAATACTTATTTAAGGAGAATACTATGTCTAAAGCAATAACATTTTCGCCCGAAGAGATTTCGATCTTCTGTGACCAAATTGCGATGATACTTAACGGCGGTATTCCTATATTTGAGGGAACCCATATCATCTATGAGGAAATGGATGAAGGAAAGACAAAGGATGTACTAAAGAGGGTTGATGATAATGTTAAGTCCGGTTTATCATTTAATGAGGCACTTAAAGAAAGCGGAGCTTTCCCCAACTATATGTGTGAAATGGTTAAAATAGGTGAAATGACCGGTAAACTTGAAGACATTATGCACTCTCTGTCAAGCTTTTACGAAAGAGAGAACCTTGTTAAAAACAGCATAAGAAGTGTAATAAGCTATCCTACGGTGCTTCTTGGCATGATGGCTGTAATTCTTATGGTGCTTGTAGGAAAGATTCTGCCTATGTTTGAAGATATTTTTGTTGAACTTGACGGTGGAACAGGTACTACTATCGGGATTATGAATACGAGTATCCTTGTATCAAGGATAATTGTCGGTGTTGTGCTTACTCTACTTGCTGTTCTTTTGGTTGGCATTGTATGGTACAGGTTAAATGGCGGAAGTGCGATGGTTACAAATATATTAAATAATAATCCGTTTTCGTCAGGGCTTGCAGATAAAATCAGTATAGGTAAATTCCTTGCTACACTTGCAGTTATGAATGCCGGCGGTGTTGAAATGACTGAAGCTGTTAAAAATGCTTCAAAAGTAGTTGAGAACAAGAAAACTTTGGCTAAAATAGATAAATGTATAAATATGCTTGAATCTGACGAGAAACCTGAAATTGCGTTTAAGGAGGCAGGGCTTCTTAGTTCTCTTCATTCTAAAATGTTTGGAGTAGCAAGGTTGAGCGGTTCCGGAGATACAATTTTGTTCAAACTTGTAAGCAGATTTGATGAGGATATAAATTCAAGGCTTAATTCGCTTTCTTCAGTGATTGAAACTATACTTGTAGTGGTGCTTTCAATTATAGTAGGAGCTGTGCTTATATCAGTGATGATGCCTTTAATGAGTGTAATTGCCTCCATAGGCTAAGGAGCAGAATATGAAAAGATTTATAAATGCAAAAGCGAGAAGGGCTGAGAGGCAGGAAATGATTAAAATGCTCTTTTTCGTAATCGTTATATCGGCAGTTTTAATTGTCGGTATACACCATATAGGCAACATGGGAAATGAGCAGGGAATAAAGCTTACCAGAGAAGCGGTGGTAAGAACCGTAGTTGAATGTTATGCAATAGAGGGGATTTATCCCCCTAATGAACAATATATGGTGGATAATTATAACCTCAGTTATGATGAGACAAAATATTACATTCATTATGATGCTTTTGCATCGAATATTATGCCTACTGTAGAGGTATATGAGAAGAGGTAACATGGAAAATACGAATAGGGAAAAGGGGCTTGTGCATACTGTCTGTGTGTTGGCTGTTATCTGTATGTTTGGTATTTCAGCTATGATGCTTGGCAGTGTAGGAGCTTCGGTTTACAAAAATATAGCAGAAAGAAACCTTAACAGTTTTGAACTTAGAACCTCACTTTCTTATGTAAAAACCAAGATTAATCAGTATGATGAGGCGGGCAAAGTCGCTATAGAAGAAAGAGACGGTATAAAAATGCTGATTCTAAGCGAAGAAGTTGAGGGTGAAATCTTTGATACGGCTGTTTATTTTAATAAGGGCAAACTTTATGAGATTACAGGCGTACAAGGAATGAAATTTAAGCCGGATGATGGATTTGCCATACTTAGTGTAGATTCGTTTGAAATTACTGAGAATAATGGCCTTGTTAAGCTTGTTACTACAGATACGGATGGTGAGAGTGAAACTCTGTATGTAAAGCTTAGGAGCAGTTGATTAAAAGCTGTAAGGAGGGAAAATGAACACATTTAGGATGGATACGGCTAGGGAGACAAAATCGAACTCGGGAGTTATGCTTCCTGTAGTAGAACTTGTTATTGCTATCGGTTTATTTACTATTATCAGTATATTTATAGTAAAATTTTTTACTTCCGCTAATACTATGAGCAGGCAGGCGGATGAGTTAAGTAAAGGGCTTATAAAGGCTGAAGCGGCTATAGAACTTACAAAAGCTCTTTCACCTAAAGAAGCTGCCAAGGAGTTGGGCGGAAAACTTGAGGAGAGTGAAATAGATAAGCTTATAGAGGTATATTATGACAAAGACTGGAAGGTGACGGATCTGACAGGTAATTTTAAGTATATACTTACAGTTATGATTACGGATACTACTAGCGGAAACGGAACATTAAGTAATATTCATGTTACGATTAATACAAAAGATGATGATACTGTAATTACAAACTTAAAAGGTTCTAAATATATTAAAGGTGGCAGATGATGAGAAATAATATAAAGAATAGGATGAATACAGGCGGAGCTTTAGTAATACTCGTGATACTTGTAGTAGCGATGTCTTTATTTGCGGTGCTTGCTATCCGTTCCTCCTTAAATGAGAAGAAACTTTCGTTAAAGACTAAAGAAGGCATAGAGAATTATTATATGCTTGATGCCGAAGCTGAAAGAATTTATGCGAGAATAGATGAAATAGTGGCTAAAAGCAGTAATATATCCTCTGAATTGACGGAATTTAAGGAAGTAAAAGAGGCAGGAAAAGATGATAGGGGCATAAAAACGGAGATAAGCGATATACAATATGAAGGAGAGTTTCCTTCGCTTGTTAAGTATAGTATTGCAAAAGGTGAAAGAAGCCTGAATGTAGAGATAGGAGTAACAGGAAGGACAACCTCTATAAAGAGATGGAGTACAAAAACAAAATCTGACGACTTAAAATACGAATTTGAACTTATTGATTAATGTATCCTGAAGTATTTATAAAAAATCGGGTAACCATATAATTAATTATAGAGTATAAGATAATGTGTTGCACAAAGTTGCAGATTTATGGTGTGGATAATTATGGATACAACATAGCTAATAATTTTTTATGTAGGAGGATTTAAAATGGAGTTAATGAATATCCTTGAGCAGGCTGTTAAAGATGATGCCTCGGACATTTTTCTTGTGGTTGGACAGGCTGTTTCATTTAAGCAGGATGGTTCAATAAAGAAAATGGATGATACAAAGCTTTCACCGGTTGATACGGAACATATAATTACCAGTATTTATGACAAAGCAGGAAGAAGCCTCAGTCATTTTATGACAACAGGTGATGATGATTTTTCTCTTTCTATTGCAAATCTTGGAAGATTTAGATGTAATGTGTTCAGACAGAGAGGTACATTCGGGGCGGTTATTCGTGTGGTTCATTTTGACTTGCCGGGTTATAAGGATATGAGGATTCCTGAAAGCATAATGAGGCTTTCAGAACTTAATAAAGGACTTGTGCTGGTTACCGGAGCGGCAGGTTCAGGTAAGAGTACAACTATTTCTTATATTATTGACAGAATAAATGAAACAAGAAACTGTCATATACTTACACTTGAGGATCCTATAGAATTTCTCCATAGACATAAAAAGAGTATAGTAAGTCAGCGTGAGGTGAAGATAGACAGCGAGAGTTATTCTTCCGCACTCAGGGCTGCGATGCGTCAGTCTCCGGATGTAATCCTTGTAGGAGAGATGAGGGACTATGAAACTATAGACATAGCTATGACAGCGGCAGAAACAGGACATCTTGTGCTTTCAACTCTTCATACTATAGGTGCGGCTAATACGATAGACCGTGTAATAGATGTATTTCCGGCATCACAGCAGCAACAGATAAGAGTACAGCTTTCCATGGTGTTGCAGGCGGTAGTTTCCCAACAACTTATTCCGGGTGTAAATAATGAACTTCTTCCGGCGTTTGAAATAATGAAGGCAAATAGTGCGATAAAGACCATGATAAGAGATAATAAAATACATCAGATTGACTCGGTTATTTATTCATCTGCTAAGGAAGATATGAGAACAATGGATTCAAGTATTTTGGAACTTTATACCCAAGGACTGATAGATAGTCAGACTGCTCTTAATTTTGCAGCTAATCAGGAAATGGTCGGAAGAGCTGTGAACAGATAAAGGAAAATATGGAAATAAATCTTAATGATACAGTTACTTTAAAAAAAATACATCCTTGTGGCTCTTATGACTGGAAGGTGATAAGAACGGGAATGGATATCAGGTTTAGTTGTCTTGGTTGCGGAAGGCAAGTTATGCTTCCTAGAAAACAAGCTGAAAAGAGCATTAAAAAAATATTTAAGGCTGATAATATAATATGATATAAGTGTCAAAAGTATAAAAATTCGATGCAAGCTTGCTTGCAAGAGAATTTATTATCTTTTGACACGCAAAAAATATGAGTAAGTAGCCGTTTTTTGCAAAAAAATGAGCGGATTACGAATATTTTTGCAAGGATTGCGAGAGATGAAGCCGAAGCAATCCTGTATCATGGATGTCAAATACTTTTGGCATCCATATCATAATATAAAAAAGGATTTTGGTACTTGCAAAATCCTTTTTTTTATGTCATAATAAATATTCGTGATGTAAACAAATATCCTTGCCCTTTTAAGACTACTCGTCCTAGTTGAGAAAAGGGCCGGAAAAGACCAGAAGGAGGAGCAGAGCAACTATGAACAAATATGAATTAGCGTTAGTTGTTAATGCAAAAATCGAAGACGAGGCAAGAAACAAAGTGGTAGAAGATGTTAAAGGCCTTGTAACGCGTTTTGGCGGTACTATCACCGATGTAGAAGAATGGGGAAAGAAGAAACTTGCTTATGAGATTCAGAAGATGAGCGAAGGTTTCTATTACTTTATCCATTTTGAGTCCGACTCTAAGGCACCGGGTGAAATTGAAAGCCGTATCCGTATTATGGAGAGCGTTCTTAGATTTTTATGCGTTAGACAGGAAGCATAAACGAGAAGGAGGTTTTCCTTTATGAACAAAGTGATTTTAATGGGTCGTCTTACAAGAGACCCTGAGGTAAGATATTCACAGGGAGATTCCCAGCTGGCGATAGGAAAGTTTTCGCTTGCAGTAGACAGAAGGTTTAAAAAACAGGGAGATACAGTTACTGCTGATTTCTTTAATTGCACTGCTTTTGGTAAGCAGGCTGAGTTTGTAGAAAAATATCTTAAACAGGGAACCAAAATATTGGTTATCGGTCGTGTTCAGAATGATAATTATACAAATAAAGAAGGTCAGAAAGTATATAGCGTTCAGATTATTGTTGAAGAAATAGAGTTTGCTGAAAGCAAAAGTGCCGGGGCAAATAATGGCGGCTCCATACAGAACCTGCCGTTAGACAATACTATTGAACCTATGGCTCCGGATGAAGGTTTTATGAATATTCCGGACGGCATTGACAGTTCTCTCCCGTTTAATTAAAAATTAGGAGGTAATCAGCATGCCATTCAATAAGGATAATAAGAGTGCTAGAGAAGATAAAAGTGATTTTCCACGCAGAAGACCGATGCACAGAAGAAAGAAAGTATGTGCTTTAACACCGGAAGAACTTGATAACCTTGATTACAAGGATACAGCTAAAATAAAGAAGTTTATTTCTGAAAGAGGAAAAATTCTTCCTAGAAGAATAACAGGAACAAGTGCTAAGCATCAGAGAATTTTAACAACAGCTATTAAGCGTGCACGCCATTTAGCACTCATTCCGTATGTTTGTGAATAACAAATAAAATTGAGGCTCTGCCGGCTGAGAAATCAGGAGGTGGAGCTTTTTTAATGTATTTAAAAGAAAAAATCAAGGCTTGACACCTTGAAAAAAAAATGATAATATTGAGAATGCACTATTATGTTTGGACATAAATAACTATGTATATTATATCATAAAAAACTTAAAAGTGCAAGTGTTTACAAAGCAATATCATTTTACCCCGATTAATAGGGGCGATGATAGATTTTTAAAAAATATCAAGGGGTGAAAACGTCAATGAAGAAAAACAGAATTCGTCCGATTAAAGCAGGGAACGGAATAAGAATGAGTTATGCCAGACAGGAAGAAGTTCTTGAAATGCCTAATCTCATTGAGGTTCAGAAAAATTCATATAAATGGCTTCTTACTGACGGACTAAGGGAGGTATTTGACGACATCTCTACGATTGTTGATTACAGTGGGCGTTATGGATTAAGATTCGGTAATTTTGTCCTTGAGCCAAAGGAAAATCACACAATCGAGGTGTGTAAAGAAAGGGACGGAACTTATTCAGATGCTCTTAAAGTAGAAGTTGAATTGGTTGACATGAAAGAAAAAAAGGTACTCAGCACAAAGGATAAGGTTTTTCTTGGTGAGTTACCTAGAATGACAGAAACAGGAAGCTTTATTATAAATGGAGCGGAGCGTGTAATTGTAAGTCAGTTAGTGCGTTCTCCGGGGATTTATTACAGTATAGCCCACGATAAGGCGGGAAAAGAATTATATACTGCACAGGTAATACCTAACCGTGGTGCTTGGCTTGAATATGAAACTGATTCAAATAATATTTTCTATGTAAAAGTAGACAGAAATAGAAAAGTACCTATTACCGTACTTGTAAGGGCACTTGGTGTCAGCCTTAATAAGGATATTGAAGATTTATTCGGTGATGAGCCTAAGCTTCAGGCGAGCCTTGCTAAAGATGTGTCGACAAATTCGGAGGAAGGACTCCTCGAACTTTATAAGAAGCTTCGTCCGGGGGAACCTTTATTGGTGGAAAATGCCTCTAACTATATAACTAACATGCTTTTTGATTCCAAGAGATATGATCTCGCTAAGGTTGGGCGTTATAAATTTAATAAAAAACTTGCTTTTCGTAACCGTATAGTGAAAAAAATACTTGCAGAAGATGTAACGGATAGATCAACAGGTGAAATTATCGGTGAAAAAGGTGAGGTTATTACAGCAGAGCTTGCAGATAAGCTTCAGAACTCTGCTGTTCCTTATGTATGGATTCAGGGGGAAGAAAGAAATGTAAAAGTGCTTTCTAACCTTATGGTGGATATTAATTCATATCTTCCTAAATTAAATAAAGAAGAAATAGGCATTACAGAGCTGGTATATTATCCTAAGCTTATGGATATTATGGAGCTTGCCGCCGGTGATTATGAAAGTGACGATTTCAAGCGTGAACTTAAAAATTATATTAATGACCTTATTCCAAAACATATAACAAGAGAAGATATATTTGCTTCTATCAGCTATGTATTTAACTTGGAAAATGGCATTGGAACTGAGGATGACATTGATCATCTTGGCAATAGGCGTATTCGTGCTGTAGGTGAATTGCTTCAAAACCAGTATCGTATAGGGCTTTCCAGAATGGAAAGAAGTGTGCGTGATAAGCTTGGCAGCATAAATAACGACAACATAGCAGGTGTAACTCCGGGCGAATATATTAACTGTAAGCCGGTGACAGCAGCTATTAAAGAATTTTTTGGAAGTTCTCAGCTGTCACAGTTTATGGATCAGCATAATCCTTTAGGCGAACTTACTCATAAGAGGAGATTATCTGCCCTTGGACCCGGCGGTCTTTCAAGAGATAGGGCGGGTTTTGAGGTTCGAGATGTCCATTATTCACATTATGGAAGAATGTGTCCTGTTGAAACTCCTGAAGGACCTAACATCGGTTTAATTAACTCACTTGCAAGTTATGCAAGAATTAATGAATATGGTTTTATTGAGGCTCCATACAGAAAGCTTGACAAAACCGATCCCAACAATCCTAGAGTAACAGACGAAGTTGTTTACCTTACTGCGGATGAAGAAGATCCTTTTATAGTTGCACAGGCGAATGAACCTCTTGATAAAAATGGATATTTTATAAATAATACCGTATCAGGTCGTTTTAGGGATGAAACTTCTACTTATGATAAGAAAAATGTAGAACTTATGGATGTATCTCCTAAAATGGTATTTTCAGCAGCTACGGCAATGATTCCTTTCCTTCAGAATGATGATGCGAACCGTGCACTCATGGGTTCTAACATGCAGCGTCAGGCGGTACCTCTTCTTTTTACAGATTCGGCAGTTGTAGGAACCGGAATGGAAGGCAAGGTTGCAGTAGACTCAGGTGTATGTGTGCTTGCTGAGAAGGCAGGTGTGGTTGAGAGTGCCTGTGGTGACAGAATTTTAATCAGAAATGATGATGATAATAGAATAGCGGAATATCCTTTGCTTAAATTTGCAAGAAGCAATCAGGGTACCTGTATAAATCAGCGTCCTATAGTAAGTAAAGGTGACCATGTAGAAGTTAAGCAGGTAATTGCTGACGGTCCTTCTACAAAGGGGGGAGAAATCGGACTTGGAAAGAGCCCTCTTATCGGATTTATGACTTGGGAAGGCTATAATTATGAGGATGCGGTTTTACTTTCGGAACGCCTTGTAAGAGATGATGTGTATACTTCAATTCATATTGAAGAGTATGAATGTGAAGCCAGAGATACTAAGCTTGGCGATGAGGAGATAACAAGAGATGTACCGGGTGTAGGTGATGATGCCCTTAAAGACCTCAATGAAGACGGAATTATAAGAATCGGTGCGGAAGTTCGTGCAGGGGATATTCTTGTAGGAAAAGTTACACCAAAGGGAGAAACGGAACTTACAGCAGAAGAGCGTCTGCTTCGTGCCATTTTTGGTGAGAAAGCAAGAGAAGTAAGGGATACATCTCTTCGTGTACCTCATGGTGAGTATGGAATTATTGTAGATGCAAAGAAGTTTGACAGAGAAAATGGCGATGACCTTGCACATGGCGTAAAGAAGAGCGTAAAGGTATATATTGCACAAAAGAGAAAGATTCAAGTCGGCGATAAAATGGCAGGTCGCCATGGTAATAAGGGTGTAGTTTCAAGAGTGCTTCCTGTTGAAGATATGCCTTTCCTTCCAAATGGCAGACCGCTTGACATTGTACTTAATCCGCTTGGTGTGCCTTCACGTATGAACATCGGTCAGGTGCTTGAAATTCATTTAAGTCTTGCGGCTACAGTGCTTGGATGTAAGGTTTCTACACCGATTTTTGACGGTGCAAACGAAGAGGATATCGGTGATACGCTTGAACTTGCAAATGACTATATAAATATGCCGCTTGATGAGTTTGAACAAAAATATAGAGAAGATTTAGGCGATGAGGTAATGGATTATCTCCTTACACATCTTGATTCCAGAAATGACTGGAAGGGTGTTAAGATTGGAAGAGACGGTAAGGTATGGCTTAAAGACGGTAGAACGGGTCAGTATTTTGACTCGCCTGCTACCGTAGGTTTTATGAATTACCTGAAACTTCATCACCTTGTAGATGATAAGATTCATGCCCGTTCAACAGGCCCTTACTCACTTGTTACACAGCAGCCGCTTGGCGGTAAAGCACAGTTTGGCGGACAGCGTTTCGGTGAGATGGAGGTTTGGGCACTTGAGGCTTATGGTGCTGCATACACCCTTCAGGAAATACTTACAATTAAGTCTGATGATGTTGTTGGTCGTGTTAAGACTTATGAGGCTATCATTAAAGGTGAGAATATAAGTGAACCGGGAATACCCGAGTCATTTAAGGTACTTCTTAAAGAACTTCAATCTCTCGCACTTGATGTTACTGTTCTTGATGAAGACGGTAATGAGATTAAAATGATGGAAAATGTGGAGTGTGGTGATGAAGATCTTACCCCTCTTATTGAAACGGAGGAGGCTTTTACCTTTGACGATGCTTCAGCTAGAAACGGATTTACTACAGGTACGCCGGAAGAACTTGAAAAGGTAATGCAGGAAGACGAGGACTCCGACTATTTTGACGGTGAGGATTTAGACTTAGACTATGATGACAACGATGATAACGAAGATTTTTAATCCGAGTTTGAAATGCTTGTGATAGGAATAATGCTCTTAGAGGCTTATGAATGTAACATAAGCTTCTAAGAGTTGAGTTTGGATATGAAGGGAGCAGCGAAAATGTCAGAAATGAGCATAGAAAATGTTCAGCCAATTACTTATGATGCTATAAAGATAGGTTTGGCTTCGCCTGAAAAAATAAAAGAATGGTCTCACGGTGAGGTAAAAAAACCTGAGACAATCAACTATAGAACACTCAAACCTGAAAAGGACGGTCTTTATTGTGAAAAGATTTTTGGACCAAGCAAGGACTGGGAGTGTCATTGTGGAAAATATAAGAAAATACGCTATAAGGGTGTAATTTGTGACAGATGTGGAGTTGAAGTTACAAAAGCAACCGTAAGGCGTGAGAGAATGGGACATATTGAACTTGCAGCTCCGGTATCCCATATTTGGTATTTTAAAGGTATTCCAAGCCGTATGGGTACTATTTTGTCTATACCTCCAAGAAGCCTTGAAAAGGTACTGTATTTTGCCTCATATATAGTTACAGACAAAGGAAGCAGTGATCTTGAGAAAAAGACCATCCTTTCTGAAAAAGAATATATGGAAGCAAAAGAGAAATATGGTGATAACTTTAAGGCTGAAATGGGTGCAGAGGCTATTTATGAACTTCTTGCAGGCATAAACCTTGAGGAAGAGTCAAAGCGTCTTAAAGAAGAACTGAAAAAGGCGGGCAATTCAAAAAGCCAAAAAATGATTAAAGCAGCGAAAGAACTTGCAGTAATTGAGGCTTTCAGAGAGTCGGGCAACCGTCCTGAGTGGATGATACTTAAAGCCATTCCTGTACTTCCGCCGGATCTTCGTCCTATGGTACAGCTTGATGGTGGAAGATTTGCAACTTCCGATATGAATGACCTTTACAGAAGAATTATAAATAGAAATAACCGCCTTAAAAAGCTTATTGAGATTAGAGCACCTCATATTATGATTAGGAATGAAAAGCGTATGCTTCAGGAAGCGGTAGATGCGCTTATTGATAACGGTCGCCGTGGAAAACCTGTTACAGGACCGGGAAACAGAGCACTTAAATCGCTTTCAGATATGCTTAAAGGTAAGCAGGGGCGTTTTCGTCAGAACCTTCTCGGTAAGCGTGTAGACTATTCAGGGCGTTCAGTTATCGTGGTCGGTCCCGACCTTAAAATATATCAGTGTGGTGTGCCTAAAGAAATGGCTATAGAACTTTTTAAGCCATTTGTTATGAAAGAACTTGTATCCCGTGACATAGCACATAATATTAAAGCTGCTAAAAAAATGGTGGAGAGAGTGGAAACACAGGTTTGGGATGTACTTGAAGATGTAATAAAGGATCATCCCGTTATGTTAAACCGTGCTCCTACACTTCATAGGCTCGGTATTCAGGCATTTGAGCCGGTACTTGTAGAGGGTAAGGCTATTAAGCTTCATCCGCTTGTGTGTACGGCTTTCAATGCGGACTTTGACGGAGATCAGATGGCTATTCACCTTCCTCTTTCAGTTGAGGCTCAGGCAGAATGCCGTTTTCTCCTACTTTCACCAAACAACCTCTTAAAACCGTCCGATGGTGGTGTGGTTGCGGTTCCTTCTCAGGATATGGTACTGGGTATTTATTACCTTACTCTTGAAAAGCCGGGTGATAAAGGCGAAGGTATGTTCTTTAAGAATATGAATGAAGCTCTGCTTGCTTATGAGAACGGTTATATTACTTTACAGGCTAAGATTAAGGTAAGGCGTGAGGGAATTAACTCTAAGGGTGAAAAAGAGCAGAGAATAATAGAATCAACACTTGGAAGATTTATATTTAATGAAGTATTGGAGCAGGATTTAGGCTTTGTAGACAGAAACCTTGATGAAAATTTCTTAAAGCTTGAGATTGACTTCCTTGTAAAAAAGAAGGAGCTTAAACAGATACTTGAGAAATGTATGGCAAATCTCGGAGCTACAAGAACAGCGGAGATCATGGATGCTGTAAAAAGTCTTGGATATAAATATTCAACAATAGCAGCGATGACGGTTTCCGTTTCGGATATGACAGTTCCTCCTGAAAAAGCGGCAATTCTTAAAGAAGCACAGAATAAGGTTGAGGCAATTACAAAGAACTTTAGGAGAGGTCAGCTTACAGAGCAAGGAAGATATAAGGAAGTTATTACTGCTTGGAAAGAAGCGGATGATGCAATAGCTGCAAAGCTTATGAGCGGTCTTGATAAGTATAATAATATTTACATGATGGCACATTCAGGAGCCCGCGGTTCTGATAAGCAGATTAAACAGCTTGCAGGTATGCGTGGACTTATGGCGGATACAAAGGGACATACCATTGAACTTCCTATTAAGTCAAACTTCCGTGAAGGTTTGGATGTTTTGGAGTATTTTGTTTCTGCACATGGAGCGAGAAAAGGTCTTTCAGATACAGCTCTTAGAACAGCCGATTCAGGTTATCTTACCAGAAGGCTTGTAGATGTTTCACAGGATCTAATTATAAGAGAAACTGATTGTCAGGCAGGCAAAACTGAAATTCCGGGTATGTTGGTTTCAGCTTTTATGGATGGCAAGGAAGAGATAGAGAGCCTTGAAGAGAGAATAAGAGGCAGATATTCCTGTGAAACAATATATGATGATAATGGTGACATTATAGTTAAAGCAAACCATATCATTACTCCTAAGCGTGCAGCAAGAATAATGAATACCAAGGCTGTAATGGAGGCAGGAGTTGCTGCTAAAATTAAGATTCGTACTGTGCTTACTTGCCGCAGTCATGTAGGTATCTGCTCCAAGTGCTATGGTGCAAATATGGCAACAGGTGAGCCTGTTCAGGTAGGCGAGGCGGTAGGTATTATAGCTGCTCAGTCTATCGGTGAGCCGGGTACACAGCTTACAATGAGAACCTTCCATACCGGTGGTGTTGCGGGTGGTGATATTACGCAGGGTCTTCCTCGTGTAGAGGAACTTTTTGAAGCACGTAAACCTAAGGGACTTGCTATTATTTCTGAAATTGCAGGTAGAGTAAGTATTCAGGATACTAAGAGCAGGCGTGAAGTTGTAGTTACGGCTGACGATGGAGAAGAAAAGAAATATCCTATAAATTATGGCTCAAGAATAAAGGTAACTGACGGTGATGTAATTGAAGCCGGTGATGAAATCACAGAAGGTAGCATAAATCCACATGATTTGCTTAACATCAAGGGTGTAAGAGCGGTACAGGATTATATGATTCGTGAAGTACAGCGAGTATACCGTTTACAGGGTGTTGAGATTAACGATAAACATATCGAGATGATAGTTCGTCAGATGCTTAAAAAGATAAAAATATCCGAGCCGGGTGATTCCGACTATTTAACAGGCGAATATGCAGATATAATAGAATTTGAGGAACTTAATGAGCAGCTGGAGCAAGAAGGTTTTGAAAAGGCGGAAGGTGAGAGAACAATGCTTGGTATTACCAAGGCTTCTCTTGCAACAAACTCTTTCCTTTCAGCAGCGTCATTCCAGGAGACAACTAAAGTTCTTACTGATGCGGCTATCAAGGGTAAGATTGATAAGCTCATCGGTCTTAAAGAAAATGTTATCTTAGGTAAGCTCATCCCTGCCGGTACAGGTATGAAGTTCTATCGTTCTGTAAAGCTTGACAGTGATAATGAATTTGATGAAACCGTGGATATAGAGGAAACTCTTAATCCTGATGAATTTGAAGGAAATTATGCAGAGAGTTATGAAGAAGAGGAATTTGAGACTGTAGACAGTGGGCAGGATGAAGAGTAAATTGAATTAGAATTATAGTGGGACAGGAGCGGCTTAGGCTGCTCCTGTTTTTGCACATAATTGTTTATACAAAGAAAGCCATTAATGATATACCAAAGCTAAAAAGTGTGAAGTTAGATAAAAAAGCAAGAGCCCTTATAGAGATTATTAAAGAAAATCCATATAAAACACCTCCAATTTATGAAAAGCTGATGGGCGAACCGGTGCATATTCAAGGCGTATCAATATCAAGCACAGGCTAGTATATGAGGTTTTAGAAGAAGAAAAGACTGTTAAGATAATTAGTTTATGGACGCATTATGATTTTAACCCTAATTTGGGTTTAACCATAATCCCCTTGCATTTTTCGCAAATAAGGTATATAATATAAACGAGATTGAAAATCATTTGCAAATTATAAGAATAATTACTATAGCTTTATAAAGATAATATGTAGGGGGTAAGGATATGAGCGAAGAATTAATAAAAAGAAAAATAATCAGAGGCTTAATTCTTGCAGTACTTGCCATATTAGTGAATATATTAGCAGGTTCAATATTGATATAAAACATTAATTCCTAATAATAGCAGATTTTATTAGCACTCGATAAAAAAGAGTGCTAATAAAATCTTGACAACTATCGAAATCAGTATTATTATAATAATCGAACAGTTTACCACTGTTCGGTTTTTATCTTTTAAATAGATAAAAAGTATAAAAACAAATAATATATGCTGATACAAAAATAAAAAATATATGAATATAAGGAGAAAAATGCAATGGGAAATATTGAAAAAGGTTCATTATCAATTACTTCGGAAAACATATTTCCGATTATTAAAAAATGGCTCTACTCAGACCATGACATTTTTTTAAGAGAGCTTGTTTCAAATGCCTGTGATGCTATAACAAAACTTAAAAAATTAGACAGTATAGGTGAATGGAAAGTCCCTGCTGATAACAAGTTCAGAGTAGATGTTATAACTGACAGTGAAGCAAAGACTATAACCATTATTGATAACGGTATAGGTATGACAGCTGAGGAAGTTAAAAAATACATCAATCAGATAGCATTTTCAGGAGCACAGAGTTTCCTTGAGCAGTATAAGGATAAGGCAAGTGAAGAGCAGATTATAGGTCATTTCGGACTTGGTTTTTACTCAGCCTTCATGGTAGCCGGAAGAGTTACCATAGATACCCTTTCTTATAAAGAAGGTGAAAAGGCTGTCCACTGGGCTTCCGATGAAGGTGTTGACTTTACTATGGAAGACGGTGACAGGACTGAGCGTGGAACTAAGATTACCCTTTACTTAAATGATGATTGCTATGAATTTGCCAATGAATATAGAGTTAAGGAAATTTTAGAGAAATACTGTTCATTTATGCCGGTTGAAATCTACTATACCAATGCAAATGTGGTTAAGACCGAGAAAACAGAAGTAGTAGAAGATAAAGAAGGTGGGAAGAAGGAAGAGGCACCTAAGCCTATAAATGAAATCCACCCACTTTGGACAAAACATCCAAATGAGGTTAAGGAAGAAGATTATAAAGAATTTTATAGAAAAGTGTTCAGAGATTACAAAGAGCCGCTTTTCTGGATTCACCTCAATATGGATTATCCGTTTAATCTGAAGGGTATCCTTTACTTTCCTAAGATTAATAACGAGTACGAGGCAGCGGAAGGAACTATCAAGCTTTACAACAATCAGGTATTTATTGCGGACAATATTAAGGAAGTTATTCCTGAGTTCCTTCTCTTATTAAAGGGTGTAATTGACTGCCCTGATTTACCGCTTAATGTATCAAGAAGTGCTTTGCAGAATGACGGATTTGTGAAAAAAATATCAGACTATATAACAAAAAAGGTAGCTGAGAAACTTTCGGGACTTTGTAAGACGGATAGAGAAAACTATGAAAAATATTGGGATGACATAAGTCCGTTTATTAAATACGGTTGCTTAAAGGACGATAAGTTTGAAGAGAAAATGAAGGAATTCATCCTCTTTAAGGACTTAAATGATAAGTTTGTAACCTTCGATGACTATGTAAAAACGATTGAGCCTGAGAAGGAAGAAGCGGCAGAAGAAAAAGCTGAGGAAGAAAATAAAGAAGAGACAGCTGATGCAGAGCCTGAAAAACCTAAAAAGATAATTTACTATGTAACTGATATGCGTGAGCAAAGCCAGTATGTCAATATGTTTAAGGAGCATGGGCTTAATGCGGTTGTACTTTCACATAGAATAGACCAGCCGTTTATGAATGCACTTGAGATGAAAAATGATGATCTTAAATTTGAGCGTATTGATTCTAAAGTCAATGCTATGGCAAAAAATGAAATACCGGAAGAAGAACTTAAAACTCTGACAGCCGATTTGTCTGAACTTTTTAAGAAGGCTCTTGGTAAAGAGAAACTTGAAATTAAGGTGGAAAGCCTTAAAAATGAAAATGTTTCTTCTATGATTACTGTTTCTGAAGAAATGCGAAGAATGCAGGAAATGATGAAACAGTATGGAATGGGAACTATGGGAGATAATCCTTTTGAGGCAGGCGAGGTACTTGTACTTAACAGTAACAATACCCTTGTTAAATATCTGCTTTCAAATAAAGAAGAGGCTGACAATGAAAAAGTCAAACTTTTCTGTGAACAGCTTTATGACCTTGCAGCTATTGCAAACCGTCCTTTAGCACCGGAGGCTATGACTAAGTTTATAGCAAGGAGTAATGAAATATTAAAGCGTTTGGCTGAATAAAAATAAAAGGACAGGGTATTATGCCTTGTCCTTTTGTATACTGAGAAATTTGATTTGTGAATTAATTGTGTAATATCTATAAAATTTTAAACTGAAATAGTATATAAAAAGTAAAGTAATTTTAAAAGCTTGTTTATAGACAAAAATACGCTATAATGGTAATATTGATAAGTAATGAGTAATGTCAGTTTAGTATAAAAAAATATAGGAGATAAAATTTATGAGAAAATTAAAGACCGCTTTATCCTTAACCTTATGTGCAGGGCTTTTTTTAGGTTCTGTTACAGGGGTTTCGGCTCAGGTAAAAAAAGATCCCTTACTTGATGCTAAGAATGCAAACTATCAGTATCAGTTTGACAGTATTAATGTAATGAAGGCTTGGAAATTACTGAAAGAAAAGGGATATACCAAAACTAAAATCGGTGTAATGGATACAGGTGTAGACTCCTTACATGAAGATCTTAAAAAGAACTTAAAAGAGTATGTGCAGGTTAGAAAAGGAGTTGTAAAGAAAGCAGTTGCAGATGCTGATGAGCATGGAACCCATGTTTCAGGCATTATGGCGGCAACTTACGGCAACGGCAAGGGCGGAAGCGGAATTGCAAACGGTCCTGATAATGATATGGCTGAACTTTATGTGGTTGGAGTTCAGGAAGAGGACGGCTCAATCAATGATGTAGATATGATAAAGGCAATGGAATACTTTAAGGAAAAGGGAGTTAAGGTTGTAAATATGAGCCTTGGCGGATACGGTTATGACGACAATGTCCACAAGGCTATGAAGGCGGCTTATGATGCAGGCATAACACTTATAGCGGCTTCAGGAAATGATGATACAAATAAAGACAGCTCGCCTTCTTCATTTAAGGAGGTGCTTTCAGTAAATTCATCTGATTCGGAAAATGGGACTTCGTATTTTTCAAATTATGGTTTTACTTCTGATATATCAGCACCGGGTTCTTCTGTACCAAGTACAGTACCGGGAGACAGATATGTTGCCTTCTCAGGAACATCTATGGCTTCACCTGTTGTAGCCGGAGTGGCTTCACTTATGCTTTCTGCCAATAAGGATCTGACTCCGAGACAGGTATATGACATACTCTGCGGTACTGCCAATAAAGCTATGCTTAATGGCAAATTTTTTGATGAAAGACAGTATGGCTACGGCATTGTAGATGCCTATGCGGCGGTAAAGGCAGCCTATGAGATGAAAGAGAATCCTACTGATAAGGTTGACAGTATCTTTGTTAAAAATAAAACACTTACAGTGCCTAAGGGTTATGAAATGGCATTAGAAACTTTGCTTTCACCATTTACAAGCACAGCTAAAGTGACTTGGTCAAGCAGTGATGAAAAAGTTGCCACAGTAAATGAAGATGGTTATGTAAAGGGACTTAGCGTAGGACACACAACCATAACAGTTAAGGCAGGTGATAAAGAAGCTACAGTTTCTGTAAATGTTGCAGAAGATATGCTTCCTTCTAAGCTTGAAATTTTAAAGGCAAAAAAGGTTATTTCTGTTGGCGAACTGGATGTAACTTTTGTAAATGTTACTCCTGATGAAGCTTTGGTTAAGGAGTTTTATGCAACAAGCAGTAATACGGAAGTTGCAGTAGCTTATTCAAATTATGGTGTAAAGGGTATAAAGCCGGGTAAAGCAACTATTACTTTTAAAACAGTTAACGGAATAGAAGAAAAGTATGAGGTTACTGTAAAGCCTGCTGTGGCTGATATTAAATTTACTAAAAAGACAGATAAACTTAAAGTAGGGAAGAAATTTAAGTTTGAGGCAGATACTCTAAATTCAGCCGGTAAGCAGAATGTGGCTGTTAAAGGAGTTGAATGGAGCGTTACAGATACAAGACTTGCCAAGATTGATAAAAAAACAGGTGAACTTACAGCAAAGAAAGCAGGAAAAGTTTTTGTAAAGGCTACAGCAAAGGGCTTAAAGGAAGACGGAAAAAATAAAATTGCTAAAGTGATTAAGGTAGAGCTTGTAGGAAAGTCACAGCCAAAAGATAAAAAAGATAATAAGCAGATAGACAAGAAAATGGGTAATAAGGTTAAGGCAAGCCATATTGAAAACGACGAGGCTATGTTTAAATCAAAAGCTAATGACCTTATTGACAATCTTTATACAGCTCTTGAAGTAAACCGCACTAAATATGCAGATAAGGTATTAAAGGCTGCATTTGAGTTAAAGAAAGAAGCGCGTGAATATGTAGCTAATGCTAAATTTGATACTGAGCTTTATAAATCAGGTTTTGATGAAGAGATACAGACATTCGGACTTATTCCGGCAGGAAAACTTGCAGATTATAAGATGCGCTTTAAAGCTTTGGCAAGTTATGATATAATAAGAACAGGTTATAATTTTAATTTTAAAAGTCTTAAAAATGATATTTATAAGATGGTAAATGAAGGCTATAAGGCAATTGACAAGACTGCTTTCAATGAATATTATGCACAGATTATTGATGCCAAGTATTCTAAAGTTTTGGCTGATATTAAAAATGCGAATGATATATTAGGACTTGCAAAAGCAGATGCCGCTTCTTTAGAACTTCCACAGGGAAGAGATATGGAGCTTAGAGGTCTTAGGGGCATAGAAGACTTAAATGCCGTATTTACAAACAATGACATTAAAGTGATTAAGAGAATACTCAAAAGACAGCTTGATTCTTATGTGAATGGTGAACTTAAAATGTCAGGCTATAAAAAGGGTATTAAGGGACTTAAAAAGGACTTAAAAGGCTATAAAAAAGATATTGACAAAACTCTTTATGTAGGTGAAATGTTTGATAAAGCGGATGCTTATATAAAGAAAATGGTTAAGAAAACAGGCATTGAGTACGAGAAAACTTCTATCGGCGATATGAAGCGGGCAATGGCAGTAATTGATAAAGTAATGTCAAACTTTGATATTAAAGATTATTCATCAGAAGGCTGGGAAAAGATAAAGTCAGCTTATAATGATATAAATGATGTGATAAGCAGTTCTTGGTACAAGGCAGAAGCTTATAAGCTTGATGAAAAGCTGAAGAAAAAACTTTCTAAGATAAAGAATGCTAAAGAGGAAAAAGCGGAAAAGGAAAAGAAGAAAGCTAAGAATAAAGGTAATACCTCTTCCGGTAAGCCTGAAAAGATGGAAGAAGGCTCAAAGAAGTAACCCTAGCTTATAATAAACAATACTTACAGCATATCGTAATTATTTTAATTTTAGGATTTTTGCGATATGCTTGAGGTGGTTTATGGGACTAAGTGAGATTGGAGGAGGTTATGGATAAAGAAACAATAAGCTTTGACTCATCGGACGGGAAAAGCAAAGTGGCAGGATATATTTATACAGAAAACCATGTAAAACCTAAGGCAGTAATCCAGTTATCACATGGCATGTGTGAATATATAGAGCGTTATGAGTGGTTAGCTGACTTCTTTACAGGAAGAGGCTATGTATTTGCAGGAAATGACCACCTAGGACATGGGAACAGTTCCGCCATATCAGAATACGGCATCTTTGACGAAGAACATGTAGAGATGGACTTAAAAAAGATGAATGATATTTTGAGAGAAAAATATCCTCTTCTTCCAATCATTCTCTACGGGCATAGCATGGGCAGCTTTTTTGCAAGGTGGTATGCTTCACGTTATCCCGATACTATAGACGGGCTTATTATAAGCGGAACGGCAGGACCCGCAATTATAAATGTAATAGGTAGAATGTTAGCGGGTTTTATTGCAAATACTCATAAAAAAGGATATGTTTCAAAACTTTTGGTAAAATTAAGTTTTGGAAATTATCTTAAAAGAATACCTGATGCGAAGTCTTTTGGAGACTGGCTTACACATGATAGGGCTGTCATAGATAGATATAGAGCAGATCCTAAGTGTAATTTTAAATTTTCGGCAAAAGGATATCATTCAATGTTAACTGCACTTACAGTAGTAAGCAGGAAAGAATGGGCAAGAAGTTTGCCCAAAGATATCAGCATACTACAGATTGCAGGTGCCGAAGATCCTGTAGGAAATTATGGCGTAGGCGTAAGGAAAGTTACCAAACTCTTGAAAGATGCAGGAATAAAAGATGTCACCGAATACATAGATGAAACAGGTAGACATGAACTGCATAACGAGATAAATAAAACAGAAATAATGAAAAAAGTCGTAAATTGGCTTGATAATAGATTTAGTTAAAATCGGGGAGAAGATATGTCAGAATTTATTGTGAAAGCAGGGGAAACATTTACTACAGCAGGAAAGTCTATTGATAAAATTTGGATTATAAAGAGCGGAAGAGTTAGGGTTGAATGTGCCGGAGGCAGTTATGAACTTAGTCCCGGAGATGTAATCGGAGTGTGTGAAGTCTTTTTAGAGGTACATTTTTTTAATTATGTAGCAATAGAAGATACAACGGCGTATACTTATCCTTTGGTAAGTGTAGAATCGGTAGACTCCATTATTAACTCAAATCCGGATATTGCAAGGATTTTTATACGCTCTTGTATAAGGCAGATTACAAAGCTTATCGATTCATACAGAACTGAGCAGGTAAGATGTAATGAAATTTATGACAGCCTTAAAGCATGTTATAATATTTATGTTAACCTTGTAAGTTATGTAGGTTTGGAGTTGAAGCGTAATGAAGATATTGAAAGTTTAGAAGCATATTCAAACAATGAAGAAATAGACTTTTGGCTGTCGGGATATTATGAAGGGCTGGGAAGAATTTATGCAGGTGAAAATTATAAACATCTCATATCCGAGCCTGATATATCAATAGGAATGTTGAGGAAAGGATGCCTGGATGCAAGAAAAGCCGTTCAGCTTATGGGCGACAGGTATCAGTTTGTAAAAAAATGTCTGAATCATTATTTTCTTGGAGAAGATGGTGGACTTTTTAACAAACTTTTGGAGGTATTTGAGAGATTTTCAGCAGATGCGAATATTAAAAATAATTTCTTGAGTAAGATGAGTGTTATAGTTTGTGAGGCGGGAAAGTTCCCTATGAATCCGGGAAATAAACTTACTTCTAGGATAAAACAGTGTTCAGAGGCTTTGAAAAAATTAAAAATAGATTCTGAAGCTGCTGAAAATTCGGCGGAGGAAAGTGATGAGTCCGGTATTATGGAAGAATTGTATGATTCTTTGGATACTATATTTGATTTTGCAGAAATAGTAGGCAACGAGCGGAGATTTTTTAAGATCAATATAAACAAGCTGAATGAACTGGAGGATAAAAATGCAATAGATGATGAAACTATGGCACTCAAAAGAGATATATCAGTAAAGTTTTATCAGATATATTCAGAAGTATTCTTTAAGAGTTTAGAAAAGGAAATTACTCCGGCTGTCAGGATGTTTTTGTACTTTGGATATATAGATGAAAAACTTGCAGGTAAAGAGTACACAAAAATATTATATCAGTTATCTGAAGAATTTAAGGAAAACAATCCTAAGGAGACAGGAGTTTATACTTTTTATGACTGGCTCTTAGCTATATACAATGGAGAAAAGAAACCTTGTCGAAATGAATTGGATGTGGATTTTTCAGATCATGTAAGAATGCTTAAAAATACTAAAAAGATTACACAGACAGAAGCGGAGAGACTTCTTGAAGACGGTGAAGCTAAAGTATGCTATGAGTTGGATAATATATTTAAAACTGCAAACAAGATTACTTTTGGTAGAGTATCCACCTTCTGTCCGGTATTTATTGAAGAAAATATTTTAAAAGATTTGATAGAGTGTGTTGTAAAACCGGGCAGTATCAGAAGAAAGCTAAATGCTATTAAATGTGTTGATTATTCAGCATTTTATAGAGAAACCCTTGCTCTTGGCGATGGAGATATTATGGCAAGGGAGCATATTCATGTAGAAAAACTTCCGGATTTTATTCTTATGCCAAATGCAGGAGTAAGAGGAATAATGTGGCAGGAGATAGAAGGCAAAGTAAGAACAACTCCGGGTAGAATGTTTATTTCCATTTTACACATGGAAGATTTGCAGAATACAATTATAAGAATGACGGGAGAATTTCGCTGGGAGCTTTGTAAGAGAGTACAGGGAGCTAGATGGAATGATGTTACAGATCCTTCACTTACCAGTCTTTACTGCGATTATGTACAGTTTTACCGCAAAAATAATAATTTAAGTTCCGAAGTGAAAGAAAAGGTAAAACTTAGCTTGCAGCGTTGCCGAAACAGCTTTAAGGAAATGTTTGTGCAGGATTATATTATTTATATATTGTATGAAGGAACCGGTTCACCAAGGTTAAATAAAGTTGCAAGGCAGATTTTGTTTGAATTTTGTCCACTGGATGCGGCAGGAATTGAGAGATTATCAAAGAACCCTACTTATGCGGAACTGATAAAACAAAAGCAGTTTAAGCAAGAACAGAAATTGCAAAGATATGACGGACTTGAAAGAAAATTGTTAAGAGAAACCGGTAGTATTCCTGAGAGTCTAAAGAAGGAAATTGATTTTGTAAAAGGAATAAGATAATAATAAGACTGTTACATTTTAGAAAATAAGCCAAATTTTGGTTTATGTCTTAATGTAACAGTCTGTTTTTTATATTAAATATATGTTAGATAAAATCTGATTTATAAGAGTTTCGTTGTCCATTTGGAAAGATCCCATACATCTGTAGCCAGTCCTTCGTAGAATTCAGGCTCGTGGCAGACCATAATTATACTACCTTTGTAGGCTATGAGGGCTCTTTTTAATTCATCTTTAGCATCCACATCTAAGTGGTTGGTAGGCTCATCAAGTACAAGAATATTGCTTTTTCTGTTAATCAGTTTGCAGAGTCTGACTTTGGCTTGTTCACCACCACTTAAAACTTTCACCATACTTTCTATATGTTTTGTAGTAAGACCGCACTTACTAAGAGCACTTCTTACTTCATATTGGCTAAATCCCGGGAATTCTTCCCAAATTTCATTGATACAGGTATTATTCCCGTTTCCGCTCATTTCCTGCTCAAAGTAGCCAAGTTCTTGAGAGTCGCCAAGTTTTACTTCACCTGAAAGAGCAGGAATCAGCCCCATTATGCTTTTAAGAAGAGTAGTCTTACCTATACCGTTAGCTCCTTCAATAACTATTTTTTGCCCCCTCTCCATGTAAAGATCCATAGGTTTGCTAAGAGGACTGTCATAACCTATTACAAGATCTTTTGCTTCTAATATGACCTTACCGCTTATACCTGCTTCAAGAAAGTTAAATACAGGTTTAGGTTTTTCACCGGCAAACTCTATTATATCCATTTTATCAAGCTTTTTCTGCCTTGACATAGCCATATTTCTGGTGGAAACCCTTGCCTTATTTCTAGCAACAAAATCTTTAAGGTCGGCAATTTCTTTCTGTTGTTTATTATAGGCGGCTTCCTGTTGTGCTTTCTGCATTTCATAAACCTCAAGGAAGTTGTTGTAATCACCTA
Organism: uncultured Catonella sp.; assembly: GCA_963539695.1. Taxonomy (GTDB): domain Bacteria; phylum Bacillota; class Clostridia; order Lachnospirales; family Lachnospiraceae; genus Catonella. The sequence continues at coordinate 44,833 of CAUTOC010000003.1, forward strand.
CATAACGCTTGAGTTCCTGATTATTCATGTGATAAATTATATTAATTACACTGTTTAAAAATGGAATATCATGGCTTATAAGGATGAAAGCATTTTCATATTCCTGTAGATATCTTGTAAGCCAAGTAATGTGTTCTCTGTCAAGATAGTTGGTAGGCTCATCAAGCAAAAGAATATCAGGCTTTTCAAGTAAAAGTTTAGCAAGCAATACCTTAGTACGCTGTCCGCCTGAAAGTTCGGTTACATCATTATCCAGTCCGATGTCACTAAGCCCGAGGGCGGCAGCTACTTCTTCAACTTTAGCATCTATCATATAGAAGTCATGCATAGTAAGCAAGTCCTGAATGGTTCCGGTTTCCTCCATCAACTTGGCAAGAGCATCTTCATCGGCTTCACCCATTTCCATATATGCTTCATTAAGTCTTTTTTCAAGGTCAAAAAGATAGTCAAAAGCAGACTTTAATACACTTCTTATTGTCATACCTTTGGTAAGAACGGCATGCTGATCCATATATCCGACATGGCAGTTCTTTGCCCATTCAATTTTGCCTTCATCAGGCATCTGTTTGCCTGTAATTATATTCATAAAGGTAGATTTACCCTCTCCGTTTGCACCTACAAGTCCAATATGTTCTCCTGCCAAAAGGCGGAAGGATACATCATTAAATATGGCTCTGTCACCGAAACCATGTGTTAAATGTTCTACATTTAATATACTCATAATACAACCTTTCAAACCATTTTATCTAAATATAACAGATATTACTAATTTACTACACTTGTATATAATAGACGAAGAAAAGGAGATTTGCAAGGTGTAAAGTAATAAACAACCTATTTTCAAGCCATAAACTATGTGGTATAATATAATGATATAAGTGTCAAAAGTATAAAAATTCGATTGGGGCTTGCTTGCAAGAGAATTTATTATCTTTTGACACGCATATCATATAATAAGATAATCATAAACAGTTAGGAGAAGGAAAAATGAATGATCAGTATTTAGAAGAAGGCATAAAATGTAAGGATACAGCTAAGAATAAAGGTATAAGGATAGGACTGATTATACTGGTAGCATTTACTTTTATTTTGATTTTGATAAATCCGGTTCTTATAATTTCACCTGTTGTAGCAATAGCACTTGCAGTATTTATATTTTCAAGGCTTAACATAGAATATGAGTATATTTATGCTGACGGACAAATTGATTTTGACAGAATAAGCGGTAACGCAAAGAGAAAGACTATAATGAGAGTAGATATTGAAAATGCGGAAGTTATTGCACCCACCAATTCTGATTCAATAAAGGCTTATAACAATAATAACAGAATTAAGTTAAAAGACTTTAGTTCATATAACAGTGAAGTAAATACTTATTCAATGATAGTAAGTAAAAATGGAGAGCTATATAAGATAATCTTTGAGCCCTCCGAAAGAATGGTTAAGAGTATGAAATATAAACAGCCGAGAAAGGTTAAGGAGTACTAATTTTTTTATAAAAATTTATAAATGAACTAAGTGCTTCATTTGTAGAATACTCTCTGAGATAGGTAAAGCCTATCTCTCTTTTTCTAATTGGGACAGAAAGCGGAATAGTGGTTAAAGTACCGTCATTAAGTTCGTTTTTGACAAAATCGGTTATGACACAGGCTATTCCAAGTCCTATTTTGGCAAATTCGATAAGAAGATCCATACTGCTAACCTCAAGGATATGTCCTGTAAGCATTTGCCCGATAGGAAGTTCACTGTTTCTGATATATTCATCAATATAACGCCTTGATACATTATGCTGATCAAGAAGCATTATATTGGCGTACTCAAAGGGATTTTTAGCGGCATCAGGATGTCTTTTTTTTAGATTTTTGAGATAGGCGGGAGTAGCAACAAAACAGTCTTCAACTATGCCTACAGGAGAGAAGACAATATTTTCCTGCCTACCGCTTTCACCGACCAGTCCGATGTCAACCTTGTGATTTTGAAGCAGGTTAAGTGTTTGATAAGTGGACTGGCAATTTATGGATATTTTAATATGAGGATAAAGCCTTATAAATTTTTCCAAATAAGGCATAAGTACATATTTGCAAAGGGTAGTGGAAACACCGATTTTAAGGTTTCCGGTACCCAATTTTTTATTTTTTTTAATAGTGTCTTCTGCCTTTTTCAGGTGCCTGAAGGCAACATTGGTCTGTTCATAAAGCATTTTACCCGAATCGGTAAGGGTAACACCTCTGGAACTTCTTACAAAAAGCTTTGTTTCTAAATTTTGCTCAAGCTTTGTAACTGCTTTGCTTATGGCAGGCTGGCTTATATAAAGCTCCTTGGCGGCATGAGAAATATTACCGACTTTGGCAACGGTATTGAAAATATGATATAAAGATAAATTTTGATCCATGTTACTTTCCATAGAAACTCCTTTCAAAAAAATGATTTGGGCATTTCATAACTGTATTTTATGGTAATTATAGTTAATATATGTTTTTATTATATAATATGTTTTACTATAATACAAGGATGCTTAATAATACTGTATAATAATATAAATTTTACAAAAATAAAGGCTTTAAGCACCTTACGGAGATTTTTTAAGAATTAAAAATTAACCGTAAAACTTCTGGTATTATTAAGTTGTAAAAAATAAAGAAATATGATCCTATTTTTGACACTTACAACAATCAAAAAGACTCTAAACCCTTTTATAATCAGGGTTTCAGAGCCTTTATATATTCAAAAAAATGTAGCTATTTTTCTTCTTTTTTCATCATCGTAAAAATTTTTTTCATATTTCTGTTTGATACAATCTCTAAGTCAGTTCGAAAACCTGAAATCTCATGTAAAGCATCAGTAAGGTCTGTTCTTTCATAATACGAAAGCATTCTTCGATTTCCCGGCGTTTATGGTTGATTCTTACAATGGATTCTGCATTGTCATCAAGGTTTGTACATACAGCATAAAAGCCGTCATATAGTTCCTCCTCTGCTATCTTTTTCATATCCAACTCTATGAGAGATTTTTCTGCAACTTCACCATGCCTTGTGATATGCTCTTCTGATAAGAGGCGTTTATAATCATTTGCAGACCTTTTTGTAAGGATTGAAGGGTGGTCAAGAGAGTTGCTTGCTTTTTCAATCTGCCTTCCTCTTATTTTTCTCTGATAAGCCCGGTATTTTAGAGAAAATGTAATTATAAGATGCTGTTCAAGACCGTATTCATTAATCCATCTGTCTTTATAGAAGGTAGTATGGTAGTCTTCTACAGAATCAAGCTCACTTATCCTATAAGTTTTTTACTTCCTGCTTTTCTCCACCCTTCATCTGAAAGGCAGAATTCTTTTAAGAAGCCTTTTAACTTTTTAATTGACTGTGTTGTGATAAATTTACGGTTTTTTGTATCATTGAATCTCCTGTTTGCTGTAGACGAGAGGCCGGAGTCAGTACATACAACAAGTTTATCAATACCGAAATCTGATATGACTTTTTTCTCTAGCGGTGCAAGAGAGGGCTGTTCGTTCCGGTTGCCGGGGAACATGGAAAAGGCAAGTGGAATTCCGTCTGCATCTAGAACCTGATTTTGTAAGTTTCATGGTCTTTATACCTCCTTCTCTATTACAACATAAATACCTAGAAATAGCTATCATAAAATATATAAAATTTGACAAAAAATAAGCTGTAGTTGGCTTTAATAAAGGATTATTTGAATTTGGTGTTATGATGAAGTGTCAAACTTCTGGATTAAGTTATCTAAACAAGTTTAAATGTTAGTATAGTAGTTTAACAATTAAGTGGATAGGGCATTTATAAATTTATGGTAAGTGCCCTACAATTTTACCTATCTTCCCAATTCCCATCAAATAGTGTATAATAATTATAGTTTGTTTAATATTGATTCTGCATTTATTGGGACAAATCATTATCTAAAATTGGAGGTGTGGTTTGAAGCCCAAACACAAGAATGTAATTAATGTAGAGAGGCTAAAAGAAATTTTAGCTGACCTGACACTGTTTGATGATATTTTTATGTCACAGGTATTTGATAATAACATACCTGCTGCCAATCTGTTGCTTAGAGTTATTCTTGGTAAAAAAGATATAAAAGTAATATCAGTAACAGGACAGAAAGAGTTTAGCAATCCCTTGATAGGCGGAAGAAATCTAAAGCTTGATATTCTTGCAGAAGATAGTGAAGGGAAACACTATAATGTGGAGGTACAAAGAAGTACAGCCGGTGCAGATGAGCACAGGGCAAGGTTTCACAGCAGTATGTTAGATATAAGGATGTTAAAATCAGGGCAGAAGTTTAAGAAATTGGCAGATTCTTATGTGATTTTTATTACAGAAAAAGATTATTTCGGAGAAAATTTGCCAATCTACACCATTGACAGAATGGTAAAGGAGACAAAGAAAGACTTTTATGATGGCTCACATATATATTATGTGAATGGGGCTTATCAGGGAGAAGATGAAGTTGGAAAACTTATGCATGACTTTAGAGAAAAGAAAGTAGAGGATATGTACAATAAGGAACTTGCAGACAGTGTGCGACATTTTAAAAAGAAGGGAGATGGAAAAGTTATGAGTTCAAAATGGGATGAATTTGTTAAGGAGATGCAGAAAGAAGCAGTCAAAGAAGCAATGGAGAAGGCAGAGAGGAAACTGGAGAAAGAGAAAAAAGAAGCTTCATTACTTGCTACAGTAACTTCCGGTATTGCTTATGGAGTGGAAAAGGAGCAGATTATTGAAAGACTTTGCAAGGAATTTAAACTTACAAATAGCGCAGCAGAGAAAAAGTATGAAAAATACGCAGTAAAGATGGCATAGAATCCTGTGGAGCTGACTAGCTGAAATAAACTCATTTGACAAAAATCCCGACACTATGCTATAATTTATCAGTTACCGGCATCTCTTACGGAGATGCCTTTTTTTTCAAACTCAGAATAAAATAAATATAATTTTATAAGATTTTTGGAACACGAAAGGTGGAAATTTATATTGAAATTTAACGAAATGGAACTTGACGAGCGTATATTAAAGGCTGTTAAGGAGCTTGGCTATGAAGAGGCAACTCCTATCCAGACTGAGGCTATTCCTGTAGCTATTACAGGAAAGGACATCTTAGGACAGGCACAGACCGGAACAGGAAAAACAGCAGCTTTTTCTATACCTATCTTAAATAATATTGATTCAAGTAACAAACATTTGCAGGCGGTAGTTCTTTGTCCTACAAGAGAACTTGCTCTTCAGGTTTGCGGAGAAATAAGAAAACTTTCAAGATATATGCATGGAATAAAGCTTGTACCGGTATACGGCGGGCAGGATATAGTTAAGCAGATTAAGTCCTTGAAGCAGGGAGCACAGATTGTTGTCGGTACTCCGGGGCGTGTAATGGATCACATGCGTAGAAAAACTGTAAAATTTAATCAGGTTAAGATTATGGTTCTTGATGAGGCTGATGAAATGCTTGACATGGGATTTAGGGATGATATTGAGACCATACTGGCAGAAGTTCCTGAAGAAAGGCAGACCATGCTTTTCTCAGCTACCATGCCAAAACCGATTCTTGAAATAACAAGAAAATATCAAAAAAAAGCACAGAATATTAAAATAGCTAAGAAAGAGCTTACAGTAGAAAATATTGAGCAATATTATTTTGAAGTAAGAAGAAACTATAAAGATGAGATACTTTCAAGAATACTTGACATGTACAATCCTGAGCTTAGTATAGTGTTCTGCAATACCAAGAAAAAGGTGGAAGAAGTTGCAAATGAGCTTCAGGGCAGGGGTTACTTTGCCGAGGGACTTCACGGCGACCTTAAACAGCAGCAGAGAGACAGAGTGATGGGTAATTTCCGTAGCGGCAAGACTGAAATTCTTGTAGCTACCGATGTTGCGGCAAGGGGGATTGATGTAAAGGGAGTTGACCTTGTTATCAACTACGATTTGCCACAGGATGACGAGTACTATGTGCACAGAATAGGAAGAACCGGAAGAGCAGGAAAATCAGGACTTGCACTTTCCTTTGTAAGTGGTAAAGAAGTTTATAAGCTTAAAGAGATTCAGCGCTATTGTCATACAAAAATCAAACTTAAACCGGTACCTTCTCTCGATGATGTTACGGGTACAAGAGTGGACAGCCTGTTCGGAGAGTTGTCTGAGATAATTGAAAATGAAGATTTAACCAAGATGACAGAGCTTATAGAGCAGAAGGTAAATGAAGAAGACTTTACCTCTCTTGATGTGGCAGCAGCCTTCTTAAAGCTTTATCTTTCTTCTAAAGAGAGCAGTAGTGAAGATACTTCTGAACTTGACGGTGAATTTACAGGCAGTACGGAAGGCGGTATGGTAAGGCTGTTTATTAATATCGGAAAAAAAGATAAAGTTAAGCCGGGTGACATCTTAGGTGCAATAGCAGGTGAGTCAGGTATATCAGGTAAGCTTGTCGGAGAAATCCGGATGTATGACAAGTATACTTTTGTAGAAGTTCCGGCAGAGAACGGTAAAGAGGTACTTTTTGCTATGAAAAATGCTAAAATAAAAGGAAAGAAGATTAATATAGAGCCTGCAAATGCGAGGTAGTAAGATGAAGACTGAATATGTGGATTTAAGGGATGATAAGAATTTAACAACAGGTCTTTGCAGGGCTGTCACTATCATAAAAAATGGCGGACTTGTAGCCTTTCCTACCGAAACTGTGTACGGGCTTGGAGCAAACGGACTTGATGAAAATGCAGTTCCAAAGATTTATGAGGCTAAAGGCAGACCTTCCGACAATCCCCTTATTTTACATATAAGCGAATTTGATGAAATAAAAAATATTGTAAAAGAAATTCCCGATACAGCCGTTATTTTAGCCGATGAATTTTGGCCGGGGCCTTTAACTATGGTACTTAAAAAGAGTGACATAGTACCGTATAGAACTACAGGGGGGCTTGAAAGTGTTGCTGTAAGAATGCCGTCAAATAAAATAGCAAGAGAGTTTATAAAGATGACAGGAGTACCTGTTGCAGCTCCAAGTGCCAACGCATCAGGCAGGCCAAGTCCTACAAAGGCAAGTCATGTGCTTGGTGATTTAGACGGAAAAATTGATATGGTTATAGACGGCGGAACAGTAGACATAGGACTCGAGTCCACTATTGTAGATGTAACAGGAGAAATCCCGATTATATTAAGACCGGGATTTATTACAGAAGAGATGTTGTCGGAGGCAATAGGCAGGGTGCAGATAGATGAGGCTGTTAAAAATTTAAGTCCGGATAATAACTTAAAGCCTAAAGCTCCCGGTATGAAATACAGACATTATGCTCCACAAGGTAAGATGACCATATATAAAGGGAATCCTGAAAAGGTAGTAAAGATAATAAACGAAGAAATAATAAAATCGGAAGGAAAAAAAACTGCAGTACTTGCAACTGATGAAACAAAGAGTTATTATAAGGCTGATATTGTAATGTCGGTTGGCAGCAGGAGAGATTATGAAAGTATTGCACATAACCTTTTTAATGCACTCAGAAATTTTGATGATATGGGGGCGGAAATAATCTTTTCAGAGAGTTTTGATGAGAACAGGCTTGGCTTTGCTATTATGAACCGTCTGCATAAGTCGGCAGGTTACAATATTGTTAATGTGTAGGAGGAAATTATTTTTAGGGGTTTTCGGCAGGAGGTAATAGTGTTTGATAGAATTATTTTTGTATGCACAGGCAATCATTCCAGAAGCCCTATGGCAGAAACAATATATAAAAGTTTGACAGAGGATGAAGGAGTGCCATCTATATCAAGAGGGTTGGTCGTATTATTTTCAGAGCCTATAAATGAAAAAGCTGAAGCGGTTCTTGAAAATCATGGTTTAACCTGTGCGGTAGAGGTTTCTAAGGAGTTAACCAAAGAGGATATAACAGATAAGTCGCTTATCTTAACGATGACTGATAAACAGAAAAAACAGGCTCAAGAAAAATTTGAATTTGCAGAAAATGTATTTACAATCAAAGAATTTAATGGTGAAGAAGGCGAAGTAAAAGACCCTTATGGTGGAACTTTGCTTGATTATGAGGAGTGCTTTAATGAGCTTTTAAGGCTTATTAAAAAGACAATATATAAACTTGATGAAATGGGGAAATAATTATGGAAACTGAAACTATAGCGGTCGGGAGCGACCATGGAGGTTTTGTACTTAAACAGGAGATTGTTAAGTATTTAACAGAAAAAAATATAGAGTTCAAAGATTTTGGCTGTTATGATGAAACTTCCTGTGATTATACAGAGTATGGGAAGGCAGTTGCAGAAGCGGTAGCCGCAGGAAAATATAAAAAAGGAATTTTGATTTGCGGTACAGGTATAGGTATATCTATTACGGCAAATAAAGTAAAGGGCATCAGATGTGCCCTTTGTGGTGACTGTTTTTCAGCAGAGGCTACCAGAGAGCATAATGATGCGAACATACTTGCACTTGGCGGCAGGGTAGTAGGTACAGGGCTTGCAATAAAAATAGTTGATATATTCTTAAATACACCATTTTCAAATGAAGAAAGGCATATAAGAAGAATCACTCAGATTGAGAACTGAGATATTTTTCAAGTTCTGTTATAGGATTTTGAAGCAGATAATATTCATTATTGTAAATATAATTAAGCAGGGTATGAAAGCTGTTAAGGGCTTTTATTTCCTGTTCTTTTGTTATGAGTTTTTGGTTAATAGCCTCTGAAAATTCATCAATATCCATAATTCTTATACTATTATCAGGATAAATAATTACATCAATAAGTAAATCGGTAAAATTTATATTATTTCCATTGAAAACAAGCTCAGATATATCGTTATACCAATAAAGCAGTCTGTCGTCGCTGTCAAAAAGCTTGCTGGTTTTTATGCCGAGTTTTGGATAATAGACAGAAAAACCGCCTGATATATCCTGACGCAGGCGAATAGCTTTCCAACCGGAAACTATTAATTCATCAGATACATAATATATAATATCATGGTTTAATGTTATAACTTCATTCGGTATATAGCGTTTTCTAGTGATAGTATAAGATTTGTAGGTTTTAGGATTAAAATTAATCATTTTTTGACCTCAATTATGTTATATGTTATCATATTAAAGTTGAAATGACAAAGTGGATATATTAAGCTTTAATTATTTGTATCATATTATTTGGTATAAGTAAACCATATTTATAGGAGAAAAACATGAATATACCTGATTTTATAAAAAAAGATGATGTAATAGGAGTTACGGCACCGTCGGCGGGCTTTACGGAACAGATTGATTTGACAAAGCTTGAAAGTGCAAAATTTAATCTTTCTGAAAAAGGCTATAAGATAATTGAAACCTACAATGTAAGAAAATGTGAGAAGGGCAGAAGTTCTACAGGTAAAAAGCGTGCTGAGGAATTTCTTTCACTTATAGAAAATGAAGAGGTAAAGTATATAGTTTCTACAAGTGGAGGCGATTTTCTTATGGAAATGCTTGAATACTTGGACTATGAGCTTATAAGGGCTAACCCGAAATGGATACAGGGATATTCGGATAACACGGGTCTTATCTATCCGATTACAACAATTTGCGATATGGCAACAGTGTATTCAGGTAATATAGGTGATTACGGGATGTCACTTTGGCATGAGGCGGTAAAAAATAATTTGAGGTTGCTTGAAGGAAAGAATATAGAGCAGAAAGAATTTGACCTTTTTGAAAATGAATATGTAAAAAAAGTGACAGGTTACGAGGGGTATAATCTTACAGATAAGGTGAAATATGAGTTTGTTTCAGAAAATAAATCCGAAAGTTTTACGGGAAGGCTTTTAGGCGGTTGTTTAGATGTACTTATTATGCTTTGCGGTACTAAATATGATAAGACTGTGGACTTTGTGAGAAAATATAAAGAAGACGGTATAATTTGGTATCTTGAAAGTTTTGACCTATCTTCGGCAAGACTTCAGTGTGCTCTTTGGCAGTTAAAAGAAGCCGGCTGGTTTGAAGGGGCTAAAGGTTTTCTATTTGGTAGACCTTGTTTTTTTAAGGAGGAATATGAAACCGGTTTTAATGAGGCAGTAAAAACAGCCTTAGACAGCCTAAATCTTCCGATAATAACAGGTTGTGATATAGGACATAGACCACCACGCCTAACTATGATAAACGGGCTTAGGACTGAGATTAAGTTTGACGGAATACATTTTAGGGTGAAATATCCGGAGGTAACAGGGTGAGTAAAAGCTTTTTTGCCGGAATCAAATATTATCAGGGAGATAAAAGACCACTATATTATTCACCCTAACACACTATCGGAATTGGAAAAAATAATGACTATTCTCAAAGATAAAGGTGAAGAAACGGCATTTGATTATATAAGAAAAGAAATACTAAAAAAATAAAAGGAGAATAATATGAGTAAGAAGTACAGTTCATTAAAGGATTTTCTTGATAAAAAGGAGATTGAAATTTCATTCAAGCGTTATGGTATTGATGTATTAGGCTCAATGGCGATGGGACTTTTTGCATCACTTTTGGTGGGAACAATACTTAATACAATAGGTTTAAAACTTGGAATCCCATTTTTATCTGAGACAATATGGCCGATTGCAAAAGAAATGACAGGTCCTGCTATTGCAGTTGCTATTGCAATGGCACTTAAAGCTCCTAATTTAGTAGTATTTTCTTCTCTTGTTGTTGGTTATGCAGGAAATCAGCTTGGTGGTCCTGCGGGTGCATGGATTGCTACATGGCTTAGTGTAGAGTTTGGAAAAGTGGTTTCAAAGGAAACTAAGATAGATATCATAATTACACCGGCAGTAACCATTATATCAGGTGTTAGTATAGGGACATTTTTAGGACCTGTAATAAATAATCTTATGAGCGGACTTGGTGAGACCATCATGCTTGCAACAACCTTACAGCCGTTTTGGATGGGAATTATTATTTCGGTTATTGTAGGTATGGTACTGACATTGCCTATAAGTTCAGCAGCACTTTGCATGATGCTCTCCCTTGCAGGACTTGCGGGTGGAGCGGCAACAGCGGGATGTAGTGCACAAATGATAGGTTTTGCAGTAATAAGTTTTAAGGAAAACGGTTGGAGCGGATTGCTTGCTCAGGGACTTGGGACTTCCATGCTTCAAATTCCTAATATTTTGAAAAACTGGAAGATATGGATACCACCTACATTGGCTTCTGTTATAACAGGACCTATAGCTACTACTGTGTTTAAATTGGAAAATATTCCGCTTGGCTCCGGTATGGGAACAAGCGGTTTAGTAGGACAGATTGGTACGATTACAGCTATGGAGCAGGCAGGAGCATCAGTATTTATCACTTATACAGGAATTATAACAGTTCATTTAATTTTACCTGCAGTACTTAGTCTTATATTTTATAAAATTTTGAAAAAAGCCGGTTGGATAAAAGATGGTGATTTGAAGTTAAATGTATAAAAAATGGATTTATAGAAAAATTAAATAAAAACAATTACCCATTTGATAAAACAATAAGAATAAATTTGACAAAATATACAAACGAATGTAAAATTTGTATGTAAAAATAAAATTATTCATATACTAATGAGTGATTTTAAACAATATTATCAAAGGGGGATTTTAGTATGGAATTCTTCAGTACTAAAAAAGGATTATTCTTATTTGGAATAATTGCAGGATTGGGAGCTGCACTTTTAGCGTTTCTTGGCAATCCTAAAAACATGGCGTTTTGTATAGCCTGCTTTATAAGGGATACAGCGGGTGCTATGCATTTTCATAGTGCAGAGGTGGTACAGTATGTAAGACCTGAGATAATAGGAATTATCTTAGGAGCTTTTTTGATTTCGTTACTTACAAGAGAATATCGCTCTACAGCAGGTTCTTCTCCTGCAATTAGATTTTTCCTCGGTGTAATAATGATGGTATGTGCACTTGTATTCCTTGGCTGTCCGCTTCGTATGGTACTCAGAATGGCAGCAGGTGATATCAGTTCTTATGTAGGTCTGGTAGGTTTTGCAGCAGGTGTTGCTACAGGAGCATTTTTCCTAAAGAAAGGATTTTCACTCGGAAGAGCTTATACGGCTAAGAAAGAAAGCGGATATGCACTTCCTGTTGTAGTTGCAGTACTTTTTATATTAGTTTTGGCAGTTCCTGCACTCTTTGCATTCAGTGAAAAAGGACCGGGTAGTCTGCACGCTCCTGCACTTGTTGCACTTGCTATAGGTCTTTTGGTAGGAATAATAGCACAGAAGAGCAGAATGTGTTTTGCAGGCTCAATCAGGGATATAGTGCTGTTAAAGGATTTCAGACTTATATCTGTAATTGGTGGAATTTTTGCAGTAATGCTTGTTTATAATATTGTAACAAATAATTTTGCTTTTGTAGCATTTGGTCCGATAGCTCACGCTCAGACGCTTTGGAACATTTTATCAATGTATGCGGTAGGCTTTGCAGCAGTTCTTCTTGGAGGTTGTCCGCTTAGACAACTTGTACTTGCAGGAACAGGTTCATCCGACTCTGTGATTACGGTACTTGGTATGTTTGTAGGTGCAGGTCTTGCACATAACTTTAAGCTTGCAGGAGCTCCTGCTGCAGTAGCAGATGCGGCTAAGGGAATTGAAGCATCAGCGGGAGGTCCGGGTATAAATGGACAGATTTTTGTTATTGTTTCAATCATTGTTTTATTTATCATAGCGGCAGTCGGCCTTAAAAAGGCTGATAAATAGGAGGAAGAGTATGAAGGAAATAGATGTAAGAGGTTTATCTTGCCCGGAGCCTGTGCTTATGCTTAAAAACGCACTTGAAGCTAATAAGAGTGAAATATATAAAATACTTGCAAATGAGGCTCATACAGTTAAGAATCTTAAAAATTTTGCGGAAACCAAGGGTAAAAAGGTTGATATCAAAGAAGTTGGTGCGGAATATGAGGTAACTGTAAGCTAATGAGAAGTGAAAAGCCGGTTAAGTTATATGTGACTTTTTATACATTCTCGGAAGCGATGGCAACAGAAGCCGCCTGTAAAAGAGAAAAATTGTCAGGAAAGTTGGTTTCCGTACCGAGAAAGCTTTCAGCAGGATGTGGTGTAGCTTGGGAATGTGCACCGGAGCTTAGATTTCTAATAACTAAGCTTCTTGAAGAAGAGAATATCGAGTTTGAAGAAATGGCGGAATTATCTGCTTGACATAACTAAATTTATGTAGTACCATTCTAGGCAAAGATATTCTCTTATTCAGAGTGGCGGAGAGTGAAGGCTCTATGAAGCTACGGCAACCCCTGAAAGATGGAAGGTGCCAACCTGAGCGAAGTTTTACTTCGAGCAATAAGAGGATTTGATTATATTTGTCAAGTCCGAGTGAGGTTAATTAGAATAAGAGAGGTTATCGTTAGATAGCCTCTTTTCTTTATCCTTTCTTAAATTAGAGATTATCTTAATGATAAGAACCTTCAAAAGTATGTAAATTGGCTATAAACTTATTTGTAGCAGGATTTGAAAGCTTTTGAAACACAAACATCATATAAGGAGAAGAAAATGGATAAGTTTATTTTTACTTCAGAATCAGTTACGGAAGGACATCCGGATAAAATCTGTGATGCAATTTCAGATGCAATACTTGATGCCTGCCTTGCAGAAGACCCAATGAGCCGTGTTGCCTGCGAGACAGCTACCTGTACAGGTTTTGTACTTATTACAGGAGAGATTACTACTAAGGCTAAAGTTGATTATGCCAGAATAGCAAGAGATACAATCAAGGAAATCGGTTATGATGATTCAAGAAAAGGTTTTGACGGAGAAACCTGTGCTGTACTTGTAGCGATTGACGGTCAGTCACCTGATATAGCTATAGGTGTTGATAAAGCACTTGAAGTTCGTGAAAATGATATGACAGAATCTGAACTTTCCGCTATCGGAGCGGGAGATCAGGGTATGATGTTCGGCTATGCTTCCAATGAAGGTGATGAGCATATGCCTTATGCCATTTCTTTAGCTCATAAGCTTACAAGAAGGCTTACAGAAGTAAGGAAAAACGGTACACTCCCATATCTTAGACCGGATGGTAAGAGTCAGGTTTCTGTAGAATACGATAAAGATGATAAGCCGGTCAGACTTGAGGCTATAGTTATTTCAAGTCAGCATGATGAAAATGTTTCTCAGGAAACCATAAGAAAAGATATAAGGGCAGAAGTTATTAATAAGATAGTTGATTCTACTATGGTAGATGAACATACCAAGATTTACATTAACCCTACAGGCCGTTTTGTAATTGGAGGTCCTCATGGAGATGCGGGACTTACAGGACGAAAAATAATAGTGGATACTTACGGCGGAGCGGCAAAACATGGAGGCGGTGCATTTTCAGGTAAGGATGCAACAAAGGTAGATAGAAGCGGTGCCTATGTAGCAAGATATGTAGCTAAAAACATAGTTGAAGCAGGATATGCCGATAAGATTGAAATTCAGCTTTCTTATGCTATTGGTGTAGCTGAGCCTACTTCAATACTAGTAGATACCTTCGGAACGGGCACTGTAAGTGAAGAAAAACTTGTAGCGGCTATAAGAGAAGTATTTGACCTTCGTCCTGCCGGTATTATTAAAATGTTAGACCTTAGAAGACCTATTTATAGAGGAACAGCGGCTTATGGACATTTTGGAAGAACCGATATAGACCTTCCTTGGGAGAAAACAGATAAGGTAGAAGATCTTAAAAAAATTTTGGGATAACATTAGCTATAAAAAGCCTTATGGAAACTTATTTAAGTAATCATAAGGCTTTTATTATTTATTTTTTTGATATTTCTTTGTCTAAGAAACGCATACGCTCTTTTTCTTTTTCTTTTTTCTTTTGAATTACAGGTTTAGGCTTTTCATAGGCATTGTCTAACTGAGTTATCATTTTGGTTTTGCACTCAGAACAAAAACGCCCGGTTCTAATCATTTTACCACAATTATCACAGGTAATTCCTATTCCGGATTCTTTTGAAAAAGAGAGTCTCTCCTCTCTAATCCATTTTTTTATTTGAGGGATAGAAACTTTACACTCTTTTGAAACAATGTTTATATTTGAGTTGGGATTTTCACGAATATAATTTTTGGTTACCATAAATTTGTTCTCTAATTTTTTCATGCAATTAGGACAGAGCCTTGTGCCTGATACATAGTTAAACAGGTTTCCACAAGCTTTGCAGTTAGTTACCTCCATATCAAAAAAATTCCTTTCTATATAATTAAAGTCTTATATATTGCTGCATAAATACCAAAGCAATCCCTACCGTATAATAAGATTATACCATTTAAATCGGTATTAGCCAATACCCCAAAATTTGAGATGTTTTAAGCGGTTGTTACAGAGGCTACACATAGTACATATACTTTTTTTATTCCACTATCTTTAAGAGCAGTAGAACAAGCATCAGCTGTACTGCCGGTGGTATAAATATCATCAATAAGCAGAACATTTTTTAACAGCATGTTGTAATACTGTGAGTTTTTATTTATTTTAAAAGCTTCTTTAAGATTTTTTCGCCTGGATATAGGGTCAAGGTTTTTTTGAGCAAGCGTATTTTTGGAGCGTATAAGATAATCGGAAATATGTGGAAGTTTCAGCTTTTGGGCTAAAATTTCGGCAATCAGTTCAGCTTGATTATATCCACGGATTTTCAAACGCTTATTATGTATGGGAACAGGAATGACTGCCGTTATATTTAATTTTGAAATAACGGTTT
Source organism: uncultured Catonella sp. (assembly GCA_963539695.1). Lineage (GTDB taxonomy): Bacteria > Bacillota > Clostridia > Lachnospirales > Lachnospiraceae > Catonella. Next base: position 60,517 of record CAUTOC010000003.1, read on the forward strand.
CAAAATGTTTATATAAAATATCAGCATAATATTCGGCAAATTCACGCCTGCCTTTATATTTAAAGTTTGAAAGAGAAACTTTTGCGGTATTGTTATATGGCAAAAGAGAAAAAGCCCTGTCAAAGTTAAAATTATAGTTAGAGCAGGTTTCGCAGTATTCTGCGGAAGCTGAGATTATTTGGCGACCGCATTTATAGCAAAGCGGTTCCTGAAGGGGAATTAATATATCCTTGCAGGAATCACAAACAAGCTTACCTTTTGGCATTACAATATCATCACAGACAGGACATCTTTTAGGGTAAAGTAAATTTAAAAGTTTTTTTAGCATTACTGTCTCCAAAGGGATGAAGGATAGTTTCCGTTTGCAATGAGTCTATTAAGTGAGTTTTTAACCTCAGATCTATCTTCCTTAAAAGTAACACCGAACCAATTTGCCGCAGTTTTTATAACATCGACATCTACAAGACCCTCAGCGAGTAATTCGTTAACGGCTACCGGAAGCAGAAATTCCGACTTCATTGGGTCGTGTTTATCAAGATTTTCCAAAAATTTAATAAATTTATTTTCAAGCATCGAAAAAATCGCCGGAGTGAATCCGATCATATTCATTGAAACAATATCTTTAGAGGATAATATATGCTTGTTTCCTTGAGCATCACGACCGGTAATTGTATTATCTTCATATTTTATTTCAAAAGTTTCTTCTATAGATATAAGCTTACCGGAGTCATCGCATTTACATATCCCTCTGGTAACGCTTCCATGACTGCTTAATGTATTCTCCAGTGTATATCCGGCAAGGCAAAAATTAGGCTTTTCCAAGTTTAATATGGAGTTTGAAAGAAATATCTGAGATCTTATATAGGGATCTCTTCCGTAAAAATCGTCAGCATTTATTACAAGAAAAGGTTCATCTATATATTCTTTTACGGAGAGTATTGCCTGTCCGGTTCCCCATGGCTTTGTACGACCGTAAGGAGTATGGTATCCGGATGGAAGGCTATCTAATGACTGAAAGATTATATGTACCGGTAAATTGGTCGCTTTAATCAGTCTGTTTCCTATGATATTCATAAAATCATTGTAGATGTCTTCTCTTATAATGATTACAATTTTATCAAAGCCTGCTTTAATAGCGTCAAAAATGGAATAGTCCATTATGATTTCACCCTCAGGACCAAAAGATTCAAGTTGTTTAATACCGCCATAACGGCTTCCTAGCCCCGCAGCCATTATAACTAATGAAGTAATATTCATAAAGTAATCCCCCATATTTAATAAATTAGATTTGTTATAATAATTTTATCACAATGATTTGATACAGTCAAAAAATATATATAAAGACTACAAGAGTAGAAAAATATCAACAGAGCATATATTCTACAAAAGTAGAAATAAAATGCAAAAATATTACAATTATAAAAAAATATTAAGGAGAAAATATATTGGTTATAAAAGGCTTTACTATGGGGTTATTGTAATATTATATCGGATATGGCGATATAATATTTATTACAAAAATATTTAAAATTCTATCTGATTTTATCTGCCACATAGTTGACAAGTATATTATATTGTGTTATGATTTCATTCGTAGAGTTAATAATTTTGTAATAATTATATATGATATATGAAGGTTCTTTTTAAGGAGGTTACTTAATGCGTCGTAAAGATTTTTTTCTTAGATGTGGGGTTGGAGCGGCAGTCATTGCCGCATCAGCGGTTATGCTTTCAAATAATAACGGAGTTCAGGCCGGAAGTAATGCAAAAGTAAGCGGACTTGCCGGTATTTCGCTTTTTGTAGATAATGCTTATGTTCAGGGGGAGAATAAGGTAGTTAAAGCGAAGCTTGATTCGGTCATTCCGGTAGATGAAGTGCTCAGTTCTTTTAATGCAAACGCAGTTACTGCTTTTTCGCTTGATACATCAGATTTAGAGGGTGTTACATCGGGTAGTAATGTTGAAGTGAATGACGATAAAACAGCAGCAGGAGAAAGTGTAACGGATACTGATGAAGACGGAAGTGAAGGCAACAAAACTGCTGACGAAATGGAATCTACGGAAGAAGAAGTAAAATCAAAATATGAGAATATCGGTATTTCTATTGCAGATCCTTATGTTAATATAAGAAAAAAACCGGGTGAAGACAGTGAGATAATAGGTAAGCTTTATAAAGGAAGCAAATGCGATATTATTAAAGATAAAGGTGACTGGGTTAAGATTGAGTCCGGTAATGCGAAGGGTTATATTAAGGAAGAGTTTTTAGCAAGAGGATTTGATGCCGAAAAACTTATAGGTGAGTATGGTACAAAGGTTGCTGAAGTTACTGTAGAAACTCTTAATGTAAGATTTGAAAATAATACAGAATCAAGAATAGCTACTCAAATTCCTATGGGAGAGAAACTCCTTGTATTAAAGAAAAAAGGTGACTGGTATGAGGTTGCTATAAATGATGGCGATGAAGATAGATTTACAGGTTGGGTTTTAAAAGATTTTGTAAAGGTTAAAATCCAGTGGAAACATGCGATTACAATTAAGGAAGAAAAAGCTGAAGAAGAGAGAAAGGCAGCAGCTGAGGCGGCTTTAGCGGCACAGCAGCAGGCTCTTGCAGCTGAGCAGGCAAGACAGCAGCAGATAGCGCAACAGCAGGCTGCTCAAAGACAAGCCCAGATAAATAATGAACAGACAAATAATACACAAAAAGAAGCGGTACAGCCTAAAGTTGAAGAAAAAGTACAGACAAGTGCAGGTGGAAGTGCAAAGGGACAGAGTATTGCAAATTTTGCACTTAACTTTGTAGGTAACCCTTATGTTTGGGGAGGAACAAGTCTTACAAGAGGATGTGACTGTTCAGGTTTTGCGATGTCGGTATATGCAAACTTCGGTATCGGTCTTAACAGAACATCAAGAGCTCAAGCTTCAAACGGTTATGCGGTAGGAATGAATGAACTGCAGGCAGGAGATTTAGTATTCTATGCAGCTAATGGAAGAGGTATATCTCATGTGGCTATATATATTGGCGGAGGAAAAGTTGTACATGCAAGTACACCGCGTACAGGTATTATAGTTTCATCTGTATATCATCAGTCACCATACTGTGCAAGAAGAATTGTAAGATAAATATTATTGACTTAAAATTTATGAACTGTTATATCAGCATATAATGCAGATATAACAGTTTTTTTGTTTTATTTCAATGAAATTTCAGGGATGTTTTCGGCGTTGTAAAAAATAAATTTTATCGGATATGTAAGTGAATTTGTCGGAATTTTCTGAATTAAATAAAGTCAATAAAAAACTTGATAAATTTTTCTTTGTGCAAACTATACAAAAATTGTCATCTAAGGAAACAACCGGTAAAAGTATATAATTGGAGAGAAATGGAAATTCACAATACTTATCCACGCATATATAAAAGTTAAATGGCTAAATAAGAGGTTATTCACAGAGTTATCCACATTGTCCACATAAATATAGGTGCTTACCCACCTGTCAAGGATGAAAATCTGTTTTGTCTGTATTGATAAAAATGTATATTATATACTAAAAGTATAAAGTCAGACTTGACATAAAAAATTAGAGAAAATTTATGATTTTAACATCTAATTTTCAGACAAATAAAAGAGAGAAACAATAAATGTATTTGATTTTTGCCCGTATTTATTGTATAATAACTTTAGCACCAAACCCATATTAAATGGGATATAATCTAAAGCTGTGGCTGAAGGTTTACAGCGGAAAAGAGGTATTGTATGAAATATATTATTAGCGGCAGGGGTACTAATGTTACTGATGGGCTTAGAAGCGCGGTGGAAGAAAAGCTTGGTAAATTAGAGCATTATTTCACACATGACACAGAAGTGCATGTAACGCTGAAGGTTGAGAAAGACAGGCAGAAAGTAGAGGTTACAGTACCGGTAAAGGGACATATAATCAGAGCGGAACAGGTTAGTGACGATATGTATGTTTCTATTGACCTTATTGAAGATATTATTGAAAGGCAGTTAAGAAAATATAAAACTAAAATAGTTGACTCAAAACAAAGCGGAGGTAATTTTACATCAGAGTTTATGCGGGAAGATTATGATGATGACGAAGATGTAAAGGTTATCAGAACCAAGAGGTTTGCAGTAAAACCTATGGATCCGGAAGAGGCCTGCGTACAAATGGAACTTCTTAATCATAGTTTTTATGTATTTAGAAATGCTGAAACTGATGAGGTGAATGTGGTATATAAGAGAAAAGGTGGCGACTATGGTCTTATAGAGCCGGAGTTCTAAAGGTTATGATTGTGAACAAAATGTAAAAAATGCCCTTAGGGGCATTTTTTTATTGAAACATATTTAAAGTAATGGTAAAATGGAGAGTATGAGTAAATATATCTATAATTACCGGGTATATTAATCCCCAAATTTTAATTGGGTAAAAAGTTGAGTAAAAGAGGAAGAATATGAGTTTTATTGAGAAGATTTTTGGAAGCCACAGTGAAAGAGAAGTAAAGAAACTGAAGTTTGCGGTTGATAAGATTGAAGAGTTAAGTCCTACAATGGAAGCTCTCAGTGATGAGGAATTAAAAGCTAAAACTACTGAATTTAAAGAAAGACTGGCTAAGGGCGAAACGCTTGATGATCTTCTTATTGAAGCCTATGCGGTAGTACGCGAAGCTGCATGGAGAACATTAGAACAGAAACCATACAGAGTTCAGGTTATGGGCGGTATTATATTACATCAGGGACGAATTGCGGAGATGCGTACAGGTGAAGGTAAGACTCTTGTTTCTACAATGCCTGTTTATCTCAATGCCCTTGAAGGAAAAGGGGTGCATGTAGTTACTGTCAATGATTACCTTGCAAAGCGTGATAGCGAGTGGATGGGGCAGGTTCATACATTCTTAGGGCTTACAGTCGGTTGTATTTTAAATGATATGGAGCCTGAGGAAAGAAGGGCGGCATATAATTGCGATATAACCTATGCTACCAATAATGAGCTTGGTTTTGATTATCTGAGGGATAATATGGTAATTTACAAAAACCAGCTTGTACAGCGTGACCTTCATTATGCGGTAATTGATGAGGTTGACTCCGTGCTTATTGATGAAGCTAGAACACCTCTTATTATTTCGGGTCAGAGCGGCAAGTCTACTAAACTTTATGAACTTTGTGACATTTTGGCAAGACAGCTTAAAAAGGGTGAGGCTAATAAAGAACTTAGTAAGATAGATGCTATTATGGGTGAAGATGTAGTAGAGACCGGTGACTTTGTTGTAAATGAAAAGGACAAAAATGTAAGTCTTACTCTTGACGGTGTAGCTAAGGTAGAAAAGTTCTTTAATATAGAAAACCTTGCGGATGCGGAGAATCTTGAGATTCAGCATAATATCATCCTTGCACTTCGTGCTCATAATCTTATGTTCAGAGATCAGGATTATATAGTAAAAGATGATGAAGTGCTTATAGTAGATGAGTTTACAGGTCGTGTGATGCCGGGTAGAAGATATTCGGACGGACTTCATCAGGCTATAGAGGCTAAGGAAAAAGTTAAGGTAAATAGAGAAAGTCGTACCCTTGCAACTATTACTTTCCAGAACTTTTTTAATAAATATGGCAAGAAGTCAGGTATGACCGGTACGGCACTTACAGAGGAAAAAGAGTTTAGGGATATATATGGAATGGATGTTATTACCATACCTACCAACCGTCCGATACAACGAATTGACCACGAAGATGCTGTATATAAAACAAGAAAAGAAAAACTTAATGCGATTGTGGATAATATTGCTGAAGCTTATGAAAAGAAACAGCCTGTACTTGTAGGTACTATTTCCATAGAAAAATCAGAAGAGATTTCTGAAATGTTAAAAAAGAAACATATTACTCACAAAGTGCTTAATGCCAAGTTCCATGAACTTGAGGCGGAGATAGTTGCTGAGGCGGGTCAGGCAGGAACGGTTACTATTGCAACAAATATGGCGGGTCGAGGTACAGATATTAAGCTTGGTGAAGGCGTACTTGAGCTTGGCGGTCTTAGAATTATAGGTACAGAGCGTCATGAATCAAGGCGTATAGATAATCAGCTTCGTGGTCGTGCCGGAAGACAGGGTGATGTGGGTGAGTCCAAGTTTTATCTCTCTCTTGAAGATGACCTTATGAGGCTTTTTGGCTCAGAGAAACTTAAAACCATGTTTGATTCTATGGGACTTCCTGAGGGTGAAGAGCTTAACCACAAGATGCTGACAGGTGCTATTGAAAGAGCACAGAAAAAGATAGAGAGCAACAACTTCAGTATCCGTAAAAATCTGCTTGATTATGATAAGGTAAATAATGAGCAGAGAGAAATTATTTATGCGGAAAGAAGAAGAGTGCTTGACGGAGACAGTATGAGAGAGGTTATCTATAGAATGATAACTGAGACTGTTGAAAATAAAATCAATGTTTGTATAGGTGATGATTCCGTAGCGGAGGAGTGGGATATTGATGAGTTAAATCGTCTACTGTTGCCTATCTTCCCGTTTGAGGAGATTAAGCTTACTGAGGATGAGCGTAAGCATATGAGGAAGAATGAACTTGTGCAGAAACTTAAAGAGCAGGCTGTCAAGCTTTATGAGGAAAAGGAAGCTGAATTCCCTGAGGCGGAGCAGATAAGAGAGATTGAGCGTGTAATCCTTCTTAAAGTTATAGATACCAAGTGGATGTCACACATTGATGATATGGATCAGCTTCGTCAGGGTATCGGTCTTGCAGCTCTTGGTCAGAAAGATCCTCTTGTAGAGTATAAGTTTGCAGGTTATGACATGTTTGAGGATATGACTACTGCAATCAGTGAAGATACCGTTCGTGCCCTTATGCACATTAGAATTGAAGAGCATATAGAACGAGAAGAGGTTGTTAAGGTAACCGGTACCAATAAGGATGAATCTGTAAAGAAGGGACCTGTTAAAAGAGTCGAAAAGAAGATAGGTTCCAATGATCCTTGCCCTTGCGGAAGCGGAAGAAAGTATAAGCATTGTTGTGGAAGAACTAATTAGTTCTTGTTAAAATAATATGTGAATTTTAATTTATGCCTCAACTTATAAAGTATTCGGACTCTATTTATAAGTTGGGGCTATTTTTCTTGCATTTGTGCATTAAAAGTGATAAAATAGTATATTGTAATATACTATGAAAGCTATTAGCTAATGAATATCTTTTGAATGGAGTTAAAGGTATAATGAAAAAAATCGAAGACTATATTAGAACAATACCTAATTTCCCTGAAGAAGGAGTTATGTTCAGGGATATAAGCACTGTACTTTCAGACAGAGACGGACTTAGAATGGCGGTTGACCAAATGGCTGCATCTTTGGGAGATGAAGATTTTGATACTGTAGTAGGACCTGAATCAAGGGGGTTTATTTTTGGAGTGCCTATTGCTTACAATATGCACAAGGCTTTTGTACCTATCAGAAAAAAAGGGAAACTTCCGGGAGAAACTGTATCTGTGGAGTATGACCTTGAGTACGGAAGTGCAGAGCTTGAAGTTCATAAAGATGCAATTAAGCCGGGAGACAAGGTTGTAATAGTGGATGATTTGATTGCAACAGGAGGAACCACTGAGGCTATATGTAAGCTTATAGAGAAACTTGGAGGTACGGTTGTTAAGATTGTTTTCCTTATTGAACTTGAAGGATTAAAAGGAAGGGATAAACTTAAAAACTATAATCTTGTATCTATAGTTAAGTATCCGGAAAAGTAAATCTGTATTATATTGGGCGTCAGTTCTGTGGCGCTCAATTTCTTTATTTTGATTTTGTGGATTGCAGTTGGTTGTGTACTTGTAATTAGTCTGTTAATAATATCTATTTATGGATGAGGGAAGTATGGATGTTTTATTTGAAATATTAAAAGCTGTTGTGTTTGGGGTAGTTGAAGGAATTACGGAATGGCTTCCGGTTAGTTCCACAGGGCATATAATAATTTTGCAGGATATAATGCCGTTAAATGTATCTCAGGGATTTTGGAAGATGTTTGAAGTTGTGATACAGCTTGGAGCGATTATGGCTGTAGTGCTTTTATTTTGGAAAAAATTGTGGCCATTTAAGAGTGTTGAAGGTAGACCGTTTATTAAGCTTAGAACTATAAGGCTTTGGATAAAGATAGTAATTGCATGTTTGCCTGCTGCAATAGTCGGAATTGCATTTGACGACTTTATGGATGAACATTTTTACAACTCCAGAATGGTAGCGGCGGCACTAATTGCGGTTGGAATTATGTTCATTTTTATAGAAAGTATATTAGTTCAGAGTAATGATGCTGCGGTTACAAAGCTGTCGGAAATAACATATAAAGATGCAGTTTTAATTGGTATATTTCAGCTTTTAGCTGCAATTTTTCCGGGAACATCAAGATCGGGAGCTACTATTATTGGAGGGCTTGTGATAGGACTTTCAAGAAAGACGGCGGCAGAATTTACATTCTTTTTGGCAATTCCGGTTATGTTTGGAGCGAGTCTTTTAAAAACAGTTAAACATATAATTTCCGGTGGAGCCGCATTTTCAGGACTTGAGGCGGTTATTCTTTTGGTTGGAACATTTACAGCTTTTATAGTTTCAATTTTGGCAATCGGATATTTGATGAAGCGTGTTAAAAAGAAAAATTTTAAAAATTTCGGTTGGTATAGGATAGTTTTGGGGATAATCGTTATTATCTATACTGTTTTTGTTAAATCTTGATTTTTGAAAATAATATAAATATAATGATACAAGTATAGAAAGGATAGGCTTTAAGGCTTTAGGTAAAATATATGGCAGATAATGAAGAAAAAAATGTAAATAGAATGGATGATGTAAGAAATAAAATTACTGACTATATGTCCTCAAATGAGAGTATAAAGAAAAAAATGTTGGCTTCTGAAAAGGAGCTTGATTCGTTTGCGGAATTTACGCCAAAGGAAGTTTTATTTGAGAATTTAGTTAAAACCATATATGAATATCATCCATCTACTGACATAAGCCTTATAAAGAAAGCCTATGAACTTGCAGACGGCTGTCATAAAGGACAGCTTCGTAAATCCGGAGAGCCTTATATTTGTCATCCCCTTTGTGTTGCCATAATATTAGCGGAGCTTGAATTAGACAAAGAAACTATAATTGCAGGAATTTTGCATGATGTTATAGAAGATACTGCATGCACTCCTGAAGAACTTAAAGCGACATTTGGGGAAGAGGTACTTCTTTTAGTGGACGGAGTTACTAAACTTACTCAGTTGCAATATTCTAAGGATAAGGTAGATGTTCAGGCAGAAAATTTACGAAAAATGTTTCTTGCTATGGCAAAGGATATAAGAGTTATTCTTATAAAACTGGCTGACAGGCTTCATAATATGCGTACAATGGAATATCAGTCTCCACCTAAGCAGATAGAGAAATCAAGAGAGACTATGGATATTTACTCGCCTATAGCACAAAGGCTGGGTATCAGCAAAATCAAGGTTGAGCTTGATGACCTGTCGCTTAAATACCTCCATCCGGAAGTGTATAATGATTTAGATGAAAAAATAAGAGAGAAAGCCCTTGAAAAAGGTGAGTTTATAAAAGCTATCGAGAGGGAAGTATCAAATCATATAAAAGAAGCAGGAATAGAGGCTACAATAGGCGGTAGGGTTAAACATTATTTCAGTATTTATAAAAAAATGGTTAATCAAAATAAAACCCTTGAGCAGATATATGATGTATTTGCGATCAGAATAATTGTAGACAATCTTAAAGACTGTTATGCGGCTTTAGGGATAATTCATGAAATGTATGTTCCTATACCGGGAAGATTTAAGGACTATATTGCTATGCCTAAGTCAAACATGTATCAGTCTTTACATACAACGGTAATCGGACCTAAAGGACAACCTTTTGAAATACAGATTCGTACCTATGATATGCACAGGACAGCCGAGTATGGTATTGCTGCACATTGGAAATATAAAGAAGGCAGTGACGGCAAGAATAATAAGGCAAGTGAAGAAGCTAAATATAACTGGCTTAGACAGATCCTTGAATGGCAAAAGGATATGTCGGATAATAAGGAGTTTCTTGGTGCAATAAAGGCCGATTTGAACTTGTTTTCAGACAGCGTATACTGCTTTACTCCTACAGGAGATGTAAAGAATCTTCCGGTAGGTTCTACACCTATAGATTTTGCCTACAGCATACATTCGGCAGTAGGTAATAAAATGGTGGGAGCAAGAGCAAACGGAAGACTTGTTACCATAGATTATGTAATCCAAAATGGAGACAGGATAGAAATTATAACAAGTCAAAACTCTAAAGGTCCAAGCCTTGACTGGCTGAAGTTGGTAAAGAGTGCTCAGGCACGCTCAAAGATAAACCAGTGGTTTAAGACAGAACTTAAAGAGGACAATATTAACCGTGGCAAGGAACTTATGATAAATTATTGTAAGGCTCATTCTTTAGCTATGAGTGATTTGCTGAAACAGGAATATATGCAGGTCTGTATGCAAAAGTACGGGTTTAAGGACTGGGATTCTATATGTGCGGCTATTGGACATGGAGGGCTTAAAGAAGGACAGATAGTCAATAAACTTGCAGAAGAAAAGAAAAGGAAAGAAATATCCGAACTTACAGATGAGGATATTTTGGATAAATATGAAGATCAGTCAGTTACTCCCGTAAAGACCAGCCGTTCAAAAGGAGGAATAGTAGTAAAAGGTATTCACGATGTGGCTGTGCATTTTTCAAAATGTTGTTCTCCGGTGCCGGGTGATGAGATAGTAGGTTTTGTAACCAGAGGCAGGGGAATATCTGTTCATAGGACGGACTGCATAAATGTGATGAATCTTCCGGAGGAGGACAGAAAGAGGCTGATTGAGGCTGAATGGTCACCTGAGGCTACCGCTCAGACAGATAAGCTTTATACTACCGAAATTAAGATATATGCAAATAACAGGAGCGGGCTTTTGATAGATGTATCAAGGGTATTTACAGAAGCGGGGCTTGACATTACATCGGTTTCGGCAAGGACTAATAAGCAAGGGATTGCAACTCTTGATTTGATGTTTGAGATAAAGGGCAGGAATCATCTTACAAGTCTTACTTCAAAGCTTAGAAATTTGGACGGAGTAATAGACATAGAGAGGACAACAGGCTGATGAAGATAGAAGTTGAGAAACTGGTATTAGGGGCTGTAAGCACTAATGTGTATCTGATTTTTTATAATGGAAAATGTCTTATTATAGACCCTTCCGATGAGGCGGAAAAAATTATATCCTGCATAGAGGAAAGAAAAGCTGATCCGTTGGCTATACTTATAACTCATGGGCATTTTGACCATATTATGGCAGCAGAGCATTTGGCTGATAAATACGGGATTAAGATATATGCAGGAGAGGCGGACAGGCAACTTTTAGAGGATTCCGGGCTAAATTTGGGAAAAAGATTCTTAGGCGAAGATTTTACATTAGAAGCTGATAATTATTTAAAAGGTGGGGATGAACTTGAATTTGGAGGTTTTAAGTTAAAGGTTATATACACCCCGGGACATACTGTCGGAAGTATCAGTTTTTATTCAGATGACCTTGAAGATAATGAGGCTTTTAAGAAAGTTATTTTTACCGGTGATGCTTTATTTGCAGGAAGTATAGGGAGAGTAGATTTTCCTACAGGAAATGAAGCCGCTATGAAAAGAACTTTAGAAGAGGTATTTAAAAAGCTTGCACCTGATACGGTTGTATTTCCGGGACATGGAGTGGCAACAACCATTGAAAGAGAATTAACCCATAATCCGTATCTTATGTAAAGTATGCAGTAAGTTATCTGGTAAAACTTTGTACTTATAGAGTTAAAAGGCTTTAGCATAAACTTTTAGAATATAACAAAGATAAAATTTGTGATAAAGAATAAATTATATAGAAAGAAATTCAAATGATAGAAATCAGACTTGAAGATGCGTCTTTTGAACAGGATATTAGACCTTTAGTTAGGGCATTTTTCAGCAGAGAAGAAATGAAGGTCATAGTCTGTAGTTTTAAAGAGCCTGAAAAAGTAGAAATCTTGCCACTAAACTATATATTGTCGGTTCATAATAGTGAAATGGTCATTGATATGTGGTTTAAGAATGGTGAGGGGAAAACTATAAGAAAAAAATATGAATATAAAGAACCGGAAAAAGACAGAAAACTATATAAAAATGAACTGAAAAAGGTGCTTTATAATATATTGAAAGAATATACGGATAATGAACTTCCATGGGGTACTCTTACAGGAATACGCCCGACTAAGATAGCCTGTGACTATATTGAAGCGGGAAAAAGTGAAGAGGAAGTTAGAAATTTTTACAATGAACAGTATTTATGTGGAGAAGAAAAGACGGAGTTATCAATAGAGATAGCTAAGAAGGAAAACGAACTTTTACAGAAATTAGATTATAAAAACGGATATAGTATATATATAGGTATACCGTTTTGTCCAACCACCTGTCTTTATTGTTCATTTACCTCATATCCTATTGGAGGTTATAAGAAAAAGGTAGGAGAATATTTACAGGCACTTTTTAAGGAAATAAACTTTGCCTCTACTATTTTACCTCATAAAAAGCTTACAACCGTATATATAGGCGGAGGCACTCCGACTGCACTTTCAGCAGAGGAATTGGAGTTGTTGCTTGATTATATAAATATGAAGTTTCCTATGTCTTCAGTGAAGGAATTTACGGTTGAAGCAGGAAGACCCGACAGCATTACCGGAGATAAGCTTAAAGTAATGAAACGCTTAGGAGTTAAGCGGATGTCTATAAATCCGCAGACTATGTCGGATAAAACTCTTAAATTCATAGGAAGAATGCATGACTCGGAATCGGTAAGAAGAGCTTTTGCTATGGCAAGGGAAGAAGGAATAGAAGACATAAATATGGATCTTATAGTGGGACTTCCGGGTGAGACGGTAAAAGATACTGAATATACCTTATCTGAGATTAAGAAACTAAATCCTGATGACCTTACGGTTCATGCTCTTGCTATAAAAAGGGCGGCATCACTTAAACTTAAACTTAATGAGTTATCGGATATGATTCCTACGGATACGGCACTGCAACAACGGCTTACTTATGAATTTGCAAGGAATAACGGATATGAACCTTACTATTTATACAGACAGAAAAATATAGCAGATAATTTGGAAAATGTAGGCTATGCAAGACCCGGAAAGGAGGGACTTTACAACATACTTATAATGGAAGAAAAGCACCCGATTATCGGACTTGGAGCAGGTTCATCCTGTAAGTTTGTATTTAGAGAGGGAAACAAAATAGAGCGTACTGAGAATGTAAAATTTGTTATGGACTATATTGAACGGATTGATGAAATGATTGAGCGTAAGAAAAAATTTTTAGAGGAATTTGGAGAGATGCTGTAATGATTAAAGCCGAACTTAGTTCAAGTTGTAAAATGCCCCATGAAATTGTATTAGAAATTGATTTAGATGATTTATTAAAACATGGAATAGTTGTAAGTAATTTGGCTGAAATGGTAGCTAGGGAACTTGGAACATCGGAAGAATTTTCCATTAAAATGGCTCAGGCAGGGCTGTTGCATGATATTGGTAAACTGCGGATTGCTAATTATTTGTATGGAAGGCAGAATGGAGAACTTAAAGTGGAAGAAATTAAATATGTAAGAATGCACTCTGTACTTAGCTATGGTATACTAAAGAAACAGGGATATGAACATATCATTTTAGATGCGGTACTTTATCATCACGAAAACTATGACGGATCAGGTTATCCGAATAATCTTAAAGGAGATAATATTCCGCTTGGTGCAAGGATTCTTAGAATTTGTGATGTATTCGGTGCTTTGGTTGCACATAGACCGTATAGGGAAGCTTTTACGGTAGATAGGGCTATAAGGCAAATAATAAAGGAAATTAAAAATTTTGATATGGAATGTTTTCTTGCACTTCAAAGGGTGGTAAATAGTAATAAATTTGCTAAACTTGCCGAGATAATTGAAGATAATAAAAAAAGTAGTAAGAATGTTTATCAAAAAACAGAAATGAATTTAGATTTGTGGTAAGGAGTATTATGATAACAAACAGACCAAAAGGAACACAAGACTGGTTCGGAGAAAATATATGGAAACGAACAAAGATTGAATCTATAGCAAGAGAACTTTGCAGTGCTTATAATATTGGTGAGATTATAACTCCGGCTTTTGAACATACAGTATTGTTTAATAGAAGTGTAGGAGATACTACAGATGTAGTGCAAAAAGAAATGTATACCTTTAAGGATAAGGGTAACAGGGAAATCAGCCTAAAGCCCGAAGGGACAGCAGGTACGATAAGGGCATATCTTGAGAATAACTTGTACGCTCTGCCGCAGCCTATGAAGATGTTTTATTTTACACAGGCATTCAGATATGAAAGACCTCAAAGCGGGCGTCTTAGGCAGCATCACCAGTTCGGTGTGGAGTTTGTAGGTTCGCCAAGTCCTATGGTGGAAGTAGAACTTATTACTCTTATAAGTGAATTTATAAAGAGAATAGGGATTAAGAATATAAAACTTCACATCAACAGTATAGGCTATGGAGAATGTAGAAAGAATTATAACGATGCACTTTTAGGCTATCTTAATGGCTATGAAGCTGAACTTTGTGAGGATTGTAAAATAAGAATGCAGAAAAATCCTTTAAGGGTAATAGACTGTAAAGTACCAAACTGTAAAGCTATAGTTGAGAAAGCTCCAAGAACTATTGATTTTCTTGATGAGGAATGTAAAAATCATTTTGATACTTTACAGAAAATGCTTACAGAGCTTAATATTCCATTTGAAATAGATACAGGAATAGTAAGGGGACTTGATTATTATACTAAGACAGTTTTTGAATTTGTAGATAAAGACGGTTTTACCCTGTGTGGGGGAGGAAGATATGACGGACTCATAAATGAAATAGACGGCAAACAAAATATTCCTGCAGTAGGATTCGGTATGGGAATTGAGCGTATACTTTATTTCCTTGAAAAAGAGGGGGTAAGTCTTGGAGAAATGCCTCATCCTAAGCTGTATGTAGGAATTATGGGAGATGAAGTTAAGGCAAAGGCATTTGAAATAGTCACAAGGCTAAGGAATAAAGGCGTGATAGTTGAAACTGATTATCTTGACCGTTCAGTAAAGGCACAGATGAAGTATGCAAATAAACTTGGAGTTGACTACACTGTAATTATCGGGCAAAATGAAGTGGAAAGCGGATTGGTTAAACTTAAAAATATGGAAACGGGGGATGAAACAGAAGTAAAATGGGGAGAATTAGAAATGAAATTGTTAAGTGAATAAGGAGATTAAGAACTAATGGGCAGAGATGGAAATGTGATGGTTTGGGATTCAGAGAGGCAAATATTTAATGAAATTACACCGGCGGAAATCCTGACAAACTTATTTCCGGATGGCAGTTTTGAATGTCAGCTGTTTTTGGCTTGGCTGCCACAGGTTAAAAGTGTATTCCTGTATAGACGCAAAAGAATGGAAATAGTATTTATAGACGGAATGACATATAATATTCCAAATATGCCGTATTTATATGATAAATTATTTTCAATGAGGCATGGAAATAAAATTTAGTCTGGATAATTTGGATTTAATATAAACTTTATAAAATAAGAGGATGATATTATGGCAGAATCAATGAAGGGTATGTATAGAACCCACAGATGCACAGAACTTAGTAAGGAAAATATAGGTAAAACAGTAACCGTTATGGGCTGGGTTGCAAAGTATAGGAATAAAGGAGGTCTTATTTTTATTGACCTTAGGGATCGTTCGGGTATTTTACAGCTTGTATATGAAGAGCAGGATTGCGGTAGTGAAGTTTTTGAAAAGGCAGCAAGACTTCGTAATGAGTATGTAATTGCAGCAACAGGTGTAGTTACAAAAAGAGCGGCAATCAATGAGAATATTCCTACGGGAGATATTGAAATAAGAGTTAAAGAAACAAGGGTACTTTCAGAGGCGGAAACTACACCTTTTGAGATAGTAAGTGACTTAAAGACTAAGGAAGAATTGAGGCTTAAATACAGGTATCTTGACCTTAGAAGACCCGATATGCAGGAAAAGCTGATGCTTAAAAGCAAGGTGCTTCGCCTTATGCGTGATTTTATGGCGGATGAAGGTTTTATTGAGGTGGAAACACCTATTATGTGTAATTCCACTCCTGAGGGTGCAAGAGATTATCTTGTGCCAAGCCGCATAAATCAGGGTTGTTTCTATGCACTCCCACAATCTCCGCAGGTACTTAAACAGCTTCTTATGCTTTCAGGCTTTGACAGATATTTTCAAATTGCAAGATGTTTTAGGGATGAGGATTTAAGAGCGGACAGACAACCTGAGTTTACCCAAGCGGATATGGAACTTTCTTTTGTGGATGTGGATGAGGTACTTGAAGTAAATGAACGCCTTATTAAGCACATAATGAAGGAAACAAAGGGAATAGATATAGAACTTCCGCTTCCAAGGATGAAATGGCGGGATGCTATGGATGACTATGGCTCAGACAAGCCTGATACAAGATTTGAAATGAAGCTTGTAGATGTATCCGAGGTAGTTAAAGGTTGCGGCTTTGGAGTATTTACATCAGCTCTTGAAATGAAGAACGGAAGTGTAAGAGGTATAAATGTTAAGGGACAGGCAGGTATGCCCCGTAAGAAGATAGATGCCCTTGTTGATAAGGCTAAGGGCTTTGGTGCAAAAGGACTTGCTTATCTTGCTGTGAATGAAGACGGTACATATAAATCATCTTTCTCAAAGTTTATGACAGAGGAGGAACTTAATAAACTTGTGCAGATTATGAAGGGTGAAAAGGGAGATTTACTTTTATTTGCGGCAGACAAGACTTCACTTGTATGGAATGTACTTGGAGCATTAAGACTTGACCTTGGCGAAGAACTTGGACTTATAGACAAGTCTAAGTTTAACTTCCTTTGGATAGTGGAATTCCCTTTGCTTGGCTGGAATGAAGATGAAAATAGATTCCAGGCTGAACATCACCCATTTACAGCTCCTATGGAGGAAGATTGGGAAAATGCGGATAAAGATCCGGGTAGCATAAGAGCTAAAGCTTATGATATAGTATTAAACGGTTATGAGCTTGGTGGCGGTTCTGTGAGAATTTATCAAAATGATGTGCAGGAGAAGATGTTTGAACTCCTTGGATTTACAAAAGAAGAGGCTCATAACAAATTCGGCTTCCTGCTTGATGCCTTTAAGTACGGAGTGCCTCCTCACGCAGGACTTGCTTATGGTGTGGACAGATTTGTAATGCTTCTTGCAGGTGCTGAGAATATTAGAGAGGTAATCGCCTTCCCTAAGAATAAGGACGCAATGGATTTAATGCTTGGCTCACCTAATGCAGTTGATACAAAGCAGCTTGACGAACTTGGAATTATGATTAAAAAGACAGAATAATAGGTATGTGACCTATGGTGTGAATATTATGGGTTAACTATGGTATATAGGTTATAAGGCTGTGTGAATAGCATATAGCCTGTATACCATAGTTTTATTAACAGGGAAATTCCTTAATATGTGATAATTTTAACGGAGGATATTATGAAGGTTGAAATCAGTAATTTCGGAAAAGCAAAAGATGGCTCGGATGTAAAACTTTATACTATCAGCAATGAAAAAGGAATGAGAGTTACATTGTTAAATCTCGGAGCTATTATTAAAGATATAATTGTGCCTGATAAAAACGGAAAGTTTGTTGATGTTAACCTTGGCTGTGATAATGTAGATGGATATTATGACAATGCAGAAGCAGTGGGAAGCTTTGTGGGCAGGAATGCGAACAGAATAGGGGGAGCTAAAGTTACTATAGATGGAATTACCTACGAACTTGAAAAAAATGATGGAGAAAATAATCTTCACAGCGGTTCAGACCGTTCTCATTATATGCTTTTTGATACAGATATTTTTGAAGATGAGTTTGCAACCAGGGTAAGTTTTATGCGTACTTTTAAGGATATGGAGCAGGGTTTTCCGGGAAAGACTGAACTTAGCATAACCTATACACTTACTGAGGATAACGAACTTATTCTTGAATACAGGGGTATTTCAGATAAGGACACTGTAATTAACCCGACAAATCACAGTTATTTTAATTTAGATGGAGAAGGAGATATACTTAGACATAAACTCTATGTAAATGCAGATAAATTTACCGCAATAGCTGAGAATATGATACCTACAGGTGAACTGATAGATGTAGAGGGAACTCCTATGGATTTTAGACAGATAAAGGAAATAGGTGAAGGAATAGACTCGGACTATAACTATATAAAGATAGCAAGGGGATATGACCATAACTATGTGCTAAATAGTGTAGAAGGTGATATTGTAAAGGTGGCTGAACTATCTTCCGATAAGACAGGAATTTCAATGGAAGTAATGACGGATTTACCGGGAATGCAGATATATACCGCTAATTTTCTTGAAAATAAAAAAGGTAAAGCAGGTGCCGTTTATAATCCTAGAGCAGGAGTTTGCTTTGAAACTCAGTATTTTCCAAATGCCTGCAATGAGAAAAGTTTTAGGTCAAGCATAATAAGTGCGGGAGAAGAATATAAAAGTACAACCGTGTTTAAGTTTAATATTAAAGATTGATGAAAAACCGGTAGGTGATGAGCCTACCAGTTTTGTGTTACAGAGAAGAAATTATTTGTTTTAAGTCGTTTAATGTCTTCTTTATCAATCATAAGTTTTTTTAGTACAGGGTCATTTTCTTTAATCGGCTTAGTGCTAAAGAGCATTTTAAAAGAAAGAGGTGTAACAGGTCGAAAAGATACACCTGTAAACTGTCCCATTTTAGTTTCAGTAGGAGTAAAGTTTTCAAGTATATTTATAGTAATTTTTTCTATGGGTGTAGCCTTATGCTTCATATAGATATTTGTAATTATGTGATGAAATTCGATTGTACCTTCGTAGGCATTTTCACAAAAAATATAATCATTTACATTTTTAACATTCATATAAATTTCTGCCTTATAGCAATTAGCCATACATTCAGCTTTTTCAAGAATTTTAAGTACAGAGGTATTTAATGAATTATTTCTTGAATCCCAAAAGTAAAGGTAAAGTTTCCTGCTGCTAAAGAATGTAGGGATAACTGAATCTGCTTGTGGAGGAGCAGGTCTGTCAGATTTTTCTTTTATAGCTTCAATAAAATATTCCAAAGGAACTTGAAGTGCTTTTGAAATTTCAAAAAGGGTAGCCACATCTATACTTATTTCACCTTTTTCATACTTTGCAAGAGTAGTATTACTTTTATGTATCAAATTAGCTAATTCTATCTGCGTAAGATATCTATTTATTCTACAATTTTTAATAGCATTACCAAGTATAATTTCTATCTTGTTCATATTTACCTCTTATTCACTAAAAATCAAATAATATATTGTTTAAAACAACTTAAAAGTTAAACCTATAATATAGTAGTTAAAAGTGCAAAAAAATTTATTATAAGTAAAATTTAGGAGAAAATAATAAAAAAATTTTATTTAGAATAAAACTACTATCATTTTACAATATAAACTAAAAAATGTAAACTGAATTTGTATTAAAATAAATACAAATATTTATAGAAGGAGGGAGAACAATGAAAAAACCAATCATTGGAGTTTCAGGAAGCTTGATAATTGACTCATCAGGTAATTTTGCAGGGTATAAAAGATCTTATGTAAATGATGATTATATTCTTTCTGTAATTAAGAATGGCGGAGTACCATTTATCATACCGTTCAATGAGAATGAAGAAGTTATTAAGGCTCAGCTTGAAATGGTAGATGGACTTTTGCTTTCAGGTGGACAGGATGTCACACCTAAGAATTATGGGGAAGAGCCTATGCCAAAGCTTGGTGATATTTTCCCTGAGAGAGATGATTTTGAGTATGGTCTTCTTAAAGCGGCACTGGAGGCTAAGAAACCTGTACTTGGAATCTGCAGAGGAGTACAAATAATCAATACTTATTTTAAGGGAAGTCTGTATCAGGATTTAAGCTATATTGGTATAGAAACCCTTAAACATAATCAGGTAAACACACCGTCAAGGGTGACACATTCAGTTAGTATTGATAAAGCTTCAAAGCTGTTTGAAATATTTGGTGAGGAGAAATTTATGGTAAATTCTTTTCATCATCAGGCGATTAAAGAGGTTGGTAATGGTCTTGTTAAGACGGCAGCAGCACCGGACGGTATTATAGAGGCTGTTGAAAAGACAGATTATCCGTTTTTGGTAGGTGTACAGTGGCATCCGGAGATGCTGCATAAGTCGGTAGAAATGATGAATAAATTATTTGCAAGGTTTATAAGGGAGGCTTCAAATGAATAAAAAGATGAAATTTTGGTCGATAGTATTTTTAACTATAAATTCAATTATAGGTACAGGTATTTTCCTGTCACCCGGCGGTGTTACCAAGCAGGCGGGAAGTATGGCACCGTTTATTTATCTCTGTGCAGCAATATTTGCAGCTGTACTTGCAGTTACTTTTGCGGCGGCAAGTAAGTATGTAGTTAAAAACGGTGCGGCTTATTCTTACTCAAAAGCGGCATTTGGAGCAAATACGGGTATGTTTATCGGTGTAACCAGATATGTATCTGCAAGTATTGCATGGGGTGTTATGGCTACAGGTGTAGTAAAAAATGCTCTTTCAATACTTGGAATGGATTCTAAAAATCTTGTAAATGTAACTGTAGGATTTTTGGTACTCATGCTTATTTTATTTATAATAAATGTTAAGGGTACTTCTTTTTTAACTTTTATAAGCGATATTTCAACAGCAGGTAAGGTAGCAGCTCTTGCAATTACCATAATTGCAGGTATTGTGATTATAATTATGACAGGTGAGAATCATATTACAGATGTAGATATGCTTAAAAATGCAGAAGGTGCAAATCTGATTCCTGAAATGGATGCTACTGTATTTGTAACTGCCGTGATTTCAGCTTTCTACGCATTTACAGGCTTTGAGAGTGTGGCTTCAGGTGCAAGTGATATGGAAAATCCTGAGAAGAATCTTCCAAGAGCTATTCCTCTTGCCATAGGTGTAATTGCAGCTATTTATTTCGGTATCGTACTTGTTGCAATGATGATAAATCCTGTTGCTCTTGTACAGTCGGATGAGGTTGTTATCCTTGCTGCAGTATTTGGAAATAAGATAATCAGAGGAATCATCATTATAGGTGCTTTGGTTTCTATGTTTGGTATAAATGTGGCTTCATCCTTCCATGCTCCGAGAGTATGTGAAGCTATGGCTAAAGATGGTATCCTTCCTGCTTTTCTTGGAAAACGTAACAGCAAAGATATCCCTATGAATGCGTTTATACTTACAGCAGTACTTGCAATAGTTGTGCCTATGTCATTTATGTATGATATGCAGGGTATAATGATAATCAGCTCAATCGCCAGATTCGCACAGTTTATCATAGTTCCTCTTGGTGTAATTGTATTCTTTATGGGCAAACAGAAAGAAGAAATTATTGATGCTAAGAAAAATGTTATTACAGATGTAGTTTTACCAATCATTTCAGTAGCTCTTACAGTTCTCCTCCTCTACAAATTTAACTGGAAGGGACAGTTCTCGGTTACAGGTGAGGATGGAGTGGCACATCTTAACTGGTATGCTATTACAGCAATGATAATTGGTTATGTGGTTCTTCCTATTGCTGCATATTTCCATTTGAACTCTAAAAAGAAATAAGATAGATTAAAGAGGTGATAATCTTGAAAGGAATAAATACAAAGATGCTCCACGGCTATCCTGTAATAGATGGCTACACAGGTGCCGCATCCATACCTAAGTATCAGACTTCGACATTTGACCAGAAGAGTTGTTATGTAGATGGTAAAAAATACAGTTATTCAAGATTTGGAAATCCTACAGTAATGGCACTTGAAAGTGCGGTAGCTAAGCTTGAGGGAGCAAAGCATGGGCTTGTATTTTCATCAGGAATGGCAGCTATAAGTAATGCACTTTTGCTTGCAGGAGCAGGCGGTCATGTGATTTTCCCAAGTGAAGTTTATGGAGGTACTTTCCAGTTTGCTAAAGAGGTTATGCCAAGGCTTTCAATGGAAGTTTCATTTCTTGATTATGATGATTTAGAACTTGTAGAAAACAGCATTAAAGAAAATACCAAGATACTCTACATTGAAACTCCGTCAAATCCGCTCCTCAAAGTTTCTGATATAAGAAAACTTGTGGAGATAGCAAAGAGACATAACTTGATAACAATAGCAGACAATACCTTTATGACACCGTTTTATCAGCGTCCGCTTGAATTGGGAGTAGACATTGTTGTAGAAAGTATGACAAAATTCATAAATGGTCACAGCGATGTAGTAGCCGGTATGATAGCTACCAACAGTGATGAGTATGTAGGTTGTCTTGGACTTTTTCAGAAAAATTTCGGTGCCATAATGGGAGTTGAAGATGCGTGGCTGGTGCTTCGTGGAATGAAGACTATGGGACTTCGTATGGAAAAATCTGTATC